>JAKVPA010000007.1 GCA_022482495.1 Sphaerochaeta sp.
CAGGCTTTCCCGTCCAAGGTGTTTCCTTTCGTGATTTCGAGCGTATGTTTTCTTGCATTGGTGGTAGTCCGCATTGGAAAAGGGAGGGGCAGCCGGGGGACTACCACATCGCACCGCCCTGCCCATCCGATTTGCAATTGCTCTTTGATTCTACGTCAATCTGAAGTACTCGGCAATCTCATTTTTAGCAACACAGTGCAGAATCGGTTTTATAACTAAAAGAATATGCAAGAATAATGATTTGTACCATCAGATTGAAGGACACTTTTTTCAAGTGGAAGATCATCCAGCAACCAAAACCATTTCTTCAAAAGAGGTTTTCTTGTGATCCCGGTAAGGGGGGGAGAATGGTCAATGACGCATGCAGAAGAAACAAAAACAACACAATCAATGATGATTCTTACTTTCCCCTTCCAACAACCACTTCCACACCGGCAGCACTTCTATATGGATATCTCCGATGACCAAGGTCCCGTTCTTCTTCGTAGGTCAGGAGTACGAGCCGTTTCAGGTCTCCCAGGGATTTTGCCAATGCCACGAGATTGCGGATTTCCCGGTCATCTGTTGATCCATCAAGCGTATACGTCACTCCAATGGCCGTATGCTCGTTGGGAAGATAAAAATCCACATCAATCCCGGTCTTCTCCGACTTGAAGAAAAACAGGTCATGTGGGTATCGTCTGGACAAGGCAACAGCCACCAGATTCTCCAACAACAACGGATCCTTCTGAACCAGGAACAACGAGAGCAGGCCATTGTCTGAAAAATACCACTTGGGATTTCCCTCACGATCAGCAAAAGATGAAATATAATTCCGTAGAGGGAAAAGAAGATACGAATCTTCGGCGTAGCCGGTGTATTCGATCAAGGAATCCTTGCTGACTTCCACCCCGATCTCCCCAAGGAGATGATGGAGACGGGAAAACGAGACCACATCCTTCACCGACTCCGCACGTTTTTTCATCATCAGCTCCAACGCCTTTGGATTACGGATTCCGTTGCGTGCAAGGATGTCCCCAAGAAGAATCTTCTGGTACACACTGGAAAGATAGGCCCGTTTGTCCTGATAGGACAGAACCTCTGGAAGGCCACCCACATGAAGATAGGATGCAAACGCTTTTCTGATGGCGGCACTTCCCTTGGTTTGCAGTATCATTTGCTCTCCGAAAGGGACACCAACCGCCGTAAGGTACTCTCGGAAGGAGAACGGATACACATGCATCGAAAGAAACCTCCCTCCAAGAACGGTTTCCATTTCAGAACTCAGCATCTTGGCATTGCTTCCCGTAATGAACGTTCGTTCCTTGGAATCAGCCAATCTACGGGCAAATTTCTCCCATCCTTTGATGTTTTGGATTTCATCAAAAAAGAAATATCCCTTCTTGTCACTGAGTTCCGCTTGGACGCCCAGGATGTCATTCAAGTCAGCGGCCGTACATTCCGCGAGACGCTCATCTTCAAAATTGATACAGATGATCTGCTCCCACGAAACACCCTGGGAGACCAATGTACGAATTTGATCGTACAAGAGTGTGGACTTTCCTGCCCTTCGGAGTCCGGTGAGCACATAATTCCCCTGTGGTTCAAACGTATATTCACGAGGAATGATCTTCACCCGTTTGATCACTTCATGTTGGTCAAAGATAACCTGTTTCCAGAGCGTATGCTGCATCCTTCACCTCTTCTGAAACAAGTATACGAGTTACTCATTCATTTGTCGAGTATATTCGATAAAACATCTAATTTCTGTCGAACGTAATCGACAACATATGAACGAACAGATCATCTTTCTCCCTGTTGATGGAGTGTCCCCTTCATCTTCGGTACCGCATTTCCCCATCGATCTCCGCATAATGGGGATCACGTTTTTCAAAGCCGGAGCCTGAGATGAACCCGATCCTCACCGGCCTGAACCCAGGAATCTGTTGGATTTTCATAGCCGCTTCCGTCACAGCGGTTTCTGACATAGGATCTTTGAGATACTTCACCTCATATACCACGTATGAACCCTCTTTGGTTTTCAGCACGCAATCAAATTCGCCGTTTTCCCGCCTCTCTTTGTCATCATACCAATAGGTTCCGATATCGATGACTCCTGGCAGATTCCCTGCCTGTACCTGCCGCTTGAGATAGGAACGCGCGATGGCTTCAAACCGTTTGGAAATGAAGGTCCCCAGGGAATCCTTGATGAACGCATCAAAGAAGGCGGGAGCTGCAAGCATCTGGAGGTTGCTCTTCCATGGAAACACGTAGGTAGAATAAAACCGCAGAAGATTGTCAGAGAGCTCATGGAAACTTTTCCTCCTGTCATCACTATGGTTCAGCGGAAAGCTCTTGGTGACGATTTCCATGGAAAGAAGCCGTTTGATCTCCCGATCCAACATTCCCCGTGCATCAAAACTCAGGGACACTTCTATCTCACGAAACTTCATCCCTGAGTTTCCAATCCTCGCGATAATTTCCCAGGAAACCCCGGTAAGAAAGGTCTGTTCGATGACCTCACGAACCGGACTGTATGGCTCGAGCAGCAGATCATCGATATTCCCTTCCAGGTCTTTGTGGACATCAAGCCGTTCCAAGACAAACGGGGATCCCCAAAAACAGAGTACATCGCGATCTTCTCCCTGACGGGAAGATCCAGATAAAACAACGAAGCATCCAGATAGTCAAACGGAAGGACCTGCATGACGCCGTCAAAACGTCCGAACAGCGGATTGTCCCGTTCCAGCAATTCCGTCATCACCGTGATGGAACTTCCACAGAGGACCAACGACAGACCGACGTATCGTTTATCGATGATTCGCTGGAAACAGGAATCCACCACACCACCATCTTTGGTTTCTTTGAGGTAGGGATACTCATCCAATACCACCACGACCGGTTTCCGAGATCATCTGGAAAAGATCAAACAGGTCCCGGACGCGGGAGAGGTAGGGTTTCCCCAATGCGACAGACGCACTCTTCGCACACAACTCAATATTGTAGTCCAAACTTCCTTTGATACATTCATACCAGATGACGGTGCCAGGAAAATCCTTCAGCACTTCCCCGAGCAACGTTGTCTTCCCCACTCTCCGTGACCCATACACCAGGAGATTCCCGCTGTGGTTCCGTTGGGCAAGCGTCGATGTGATCTGTGCGATTTCTTTCTCACGTCCCTTGAACAGGATCCCTCCAACCCCGGATAAATCACCATTCTTTGATACAATCAACGGTGATTGCATCAAAGGTGATGGTAATCTATTCCATCTTCCTCAAACCGTTATTGCAAAGAATATCCTTCTGACCATCATATGGCCTGCCAACGTGCCTTATTCCAAACACACAATTGCACGAAGAAACGCATGCCTGCCCATGAAGGAAAATGGGACTATGCCCATACAATGAGGAAAGAAATAACAGCGGAAAAACCTCGTGGGAGATGGCAAGCAACGTTCATTCGTTTCAACGAAGCATCCGCACCCGTCACCACGTCTCTTCCGTCGTCTGATTCTTCAGCACGCCGGCGAAATCATCAGCCATCGACATCCAGGTGTTCCGGATGGTTGTAATGGTCCGCATATCCGTCACGTCTCCGGTCCGCACGCTGATCACCGGCGGCGTGCTGTTCGCCACGGCGAAATTCGGTCCGAAGAACGGGGGACGCTGAGGTCCCGGCCCGAACTGGGCGGAAACGGAAAGCACCGGGCCGGTAACGGTCCGCTCCTCAAAGCTTGGTTGGTCGAAGACGATCCTGGCGCGGCCTTCGCGCACCTCGACGGTCACCCAGGTGTACACCACCTTTCTCCGGTCCCCGCGGGTGATCATCTGTGCGTACTGCCCGATGATCCTCAGGTTGTCCCCATCGACCGTAGTGGTATCAGGGATCAGATTGCGCGCCGCCCACAGGCGTGACGTTGCGAACAGCGCGGACGCCGACGCTCCGTCAACGTTCACCACCTGTTCCAACGAACGGAGCTCCTGGGGAGCCGGTCCGTTGTCCGTCGTACTGCAGGAGGCAAGCAGCAGTACCACCCCCATGGTCAGAATCATCAAAGTCTGTTTCATAGCGCAACCCTCCTGCCTCATTGTACGTATATCGCACTGTCCTGTCACGCCACGGTTCATGCACACCTTCCAATCCTTCAAGATTAACAGGAGACTCCCAATTTCTTTATTTCCCAGTAGTTGATCGTTTATAAACCTTTGAATGAGATTTCTTATTTCTCCACCTTGTAGTTGGATTAGGAACAAAATAAATGTCCACGTATGATATACTATTGCTCATGAAACAACGGCTTGAAACCCAGACAACTGAATTCAAAGCAGTTCTCAATGACAAATTCGAACGAGAGGTTGTTGCATTTCTCAATTCACCGTTAGGTGGAGAAATATATATAGGGATAGAAGACAATGGATCTGTCATAGGAGTCAAAGAACCCGATAAGATTCAACGTTCAATTGCGGAGAAACTGAAAGATTCTATCGCACCTTCGACATTAGGGTTAGCTACTATTACCTGTGAAGAAATTGAAGGAAAAACAGTCATTCGTGTTGGTATCGCAAGCGGTACGGAAAAGCCCTACCACCTGACCAGGTATGGTTTAACTTCACGAGGGTGTTTCCTTCGTGTCGGCAGTACAGTCCAACCAATTCCTGAAAACAAGATTTCCGCTTTGTATGCACGACATGCACAAAGATCCATTGTAGATATCCCATCCAGAGAACAAGAACTTACGTTTACACAGCTCAAGATTTATTACGAAGGCAAACATCTTGATTTGAAAGAATCATTTCAAAAAACTTTGGGATTATTCACGAAAGAGGGAACATATAATCTGCTTGCATATCTTCTTTCTGATGACAATACCATTTCTGTAAGTGTGGCCAAATACGGAGGAAAGGACAAGTCTGACCTCATCGAACGGCAGGAATGTGGTATTTGTTCCCTTGTTAAATCCGTACACATGGTGCTTGATAAGATGCAAATTGAGAATACTATTCGGACAAGAATCACTCCAATGACACGAATTGAGGTGCCTCTTGTAGATCCCACCTGTTTACGAGAAGCCGTAATCAATGCTTTTGTCCATACAGATTGGCAATACGAGAACGCTCCCGTTTTCGAAATTTTCTCAGACAGAATATCTATAACTTCTACAGGGACACTCCCAGAAAACTTATCAAAAGACGATTTCTTTGACTGTGTCTCTGTCCCGCGAAACAGAGAGTTGATGCGTATTTTCAAGGACCTTGATATGGTGGAACAACTCGGCTCTGGACTTAGTCGAATCAAGGCTAAATATGACCTCCATATCTATACATTCATGGATGGCTTCATTCGTGTAAATTTCCCATTTTATCAAAAAGATATGGGCACCAATCAGACTGGTTCTGGCACCAATCAGACTGGTTCTGGCACCAATCAGACTGGTTCTGGCACCAATCAGACTGGTTCTGGCACCAATCAGACTGGTTCTGGCACCAATCAGGCTGGTTCTGGCACCAATCAGGCTGGTTCTGGCACTAATCGAAATGAGAAATATAAGCAGAATTTGTGTCTCATTCTTGATGTTTTAAAAAAGAACCCAGGATACTCTGTGCCACAGATATTACAGGAAACAGGAATTGCAGAACGTTCTGTGAAAAGATATCTTGCTATTTTGCGTAAACAAGGCAAAATTGGACGTACAGGAACAACCAGAAAATCTTTCTGGATTGTCTACGAAGATGAGAATCATCAGGGCTAAATGCTTTCATTGAAAAGAAAACTGATTATCCAAGTTCCCCGATAAAGCAACCGGAATTACGGGATATCATAACAGAAAAGCGGAAGACTCCATGTTCGGAATCTTCCGCTTTGACGAGAGAGACGGGACTCGAACCCGTGACCTCCGGCGTGACAGGCCAGCGCGATAAACCAGCTTCGCTACTCCCCCAGACACAAATTGCAGAAATGAAGGTATCCTATAATCGAAGACTTGTCAACAACCCTCAGGAAAAAACCTGTTTGCGCATCGTCAAAACTTTGTATCAATGAACCATGGGTCCTTATTTCCAGACCATGGTTTCGACAACCGCTGAGGTACAGTTATCCGCATGGATCGAAAAGAGAAGTACCGAGGACAGAGAGAGGATGGGAGGTGGCGCCAACGCAATCCAGGCCAGATGATACCATGGCATGTCCCGAACGCTCGATGGGCCAAAGAACGTGAAATTCGCCTTGACCCGTTTCAGAATCTTTTCCGTAGTCAAGACCAAATCCAACGTCTTGCCATGCCGATTGGTATACTCCTCGACATCCCAGATATTGTCACCTGCAAGGTACAGGTTGTATGAATCAATATCAGAAAGAGCATCCAGCATCCAATTTCCATTCCTGACCGACCCCTTGGGCGTTACCGTATAGACAAGCGTGTGTTCCAGTTTGCCATCCTTGAGGAATACATAGAAACTGTGGAACAGGAAGAGATTCTTGGCGGTTTCCGGCGAGTAAGCCCTTCGATTATAGGCCCTGACTTCCCTCCCTTCAGGATTCTCCAGCACTTCATTGAGGTACTTGATGGCCCTGGAGGTATTCTCAGGATCACCCCGCATCAGATTGTCAGGATTCGTGTTGATTTCATTTACTGCTCGCATCGAGGCACACCCAGAAAAGGATATCACCAGAAATATGATCAGCAACAAGATGGATAATGTATGACTCCACACACGATGAAAAGTTACTTTCATTCGTAAATCTTACGAAGTACGGTTTTCCGTATCAAGAGTTTTTCGATCCTTTTCAGAGCCAAATATTGAAATTTTCGCACATACAAGCGCATACACACCTTTTTACCATTCATTCCAAGCTCACTGATTGAGCAATCGGCCATGAGGCATACTCCCATTCTCCCCTGCTTTCCATTGAAACGTGGATGCAAAACTCAAAAGAATTTGGGATACCACGATCTCCTGGTCATCCCAACACTTCCTGCGAGATCACCTGATCTTGTCCTCACGGATCTCCCGTAAGGCACAACAGCCCGCAGTTCTCCCTTGGAAAACTGCACAAGAAGCTGCAGGAAAAGCAGGGAAGAAAGAAAAATGCCGTACACGGTATCGTCCGATCATCCATGGGGTACGCTCCTCAGTACAACAGGATGAACTGTTATCAAATCGAACTGCTGTCAACAGGATTTTACCAACCATTTAGCGGGCTAGGAAAGCCCGTTTCTACAGCTTCAAAAAAAACAATATCGCAGGGATACCCACGAAAGGCACCGGTTCTTTTCATCCGGATTGTATGTTCAAGCATTCTGGACGCCACCCAATCCCATAATGACGCTCCAAACGGCATCCTCCACCGGGATTCCGTGGGCCAGATTGTCCTTGCGTACGGCAAGGACCTGCTCCCCTGGATAGCGCACCGCATGCCTGGGGTCGACCAGATGGGAAAGCTTCAGATCGGAGACGATACGGTCGATGACCTCGTCATTGCCCTGCGTCGTGGAGAAACAGGTCGGCTTGATGGCGATGAACACCTGGGATATCCCATACTCGTCCGTCCCCTGTTTTCCCACATCACTGACCGTGTTGCCCCCGGAGAGCATCGCCGCCATGGCATCCAACGCGATGGACATCGCCGATCCCTTCCAGTATCCCATGGGGAGGATCCGCTGGCTTTCCTCGATGGCGGCAGGATCATCGGTGAGGTTCCCGTCTTTGTCGTACCCACCGGGAAACGGAAGCTTTTTCCCTTGCAACGCCGTCAGTTCCAGTTTTCCATAGGCGTACTGGCTCATCGCCCCATCCTCCACGATGTGTCGTCCATCCGAACGGGGGATTGCCAAGACGAACGGGTTGTTCCCGATGCGGGGATCGGTTCCGCCCCAAGCGGGCATATTGGGAAACGTGTTGGTCCAGCAGATGCCGATGCACCCGGCATCCGCCGCCTGCCAGCCATACGTGCCACCGCGCATCCAGTGGTTGGTGTTCCGCACCGCCACGCACCCGATGCCCAGCTTTCCGGCCAGCTCGATGGCACGGGCCATGGCCTTCTTCGCGACAAGATTTCCCATCCCAAGCTTCCCGTTCCACCGCTCCATCGCCCCGAAGCTTCCCTCCACGTCAGGGACCGCACCGGGGATGATCAAGCCCTTCTCCAGGTAGGAGATGACCCGGGGAAACCGGTTGACGCCATGGGAATACACGCCATCGACGCTGTTCTGCACGAAGATCGCCGCGCTCTCCTCGGCGTCAGCCGGAGAAAATCCATGCTGTATCAGAATCGTGGTGAAAACCCGCTGCATTGCATCCGCTTGAATACGTACCATCGCCATCCTCCGTCCCCATCGTAGCACAGATGCGCTTGCAAATCACCGGCAAGTCAGTGATACTGTCGCCATGAACGCACAAGTATCCATTCTGCTCTTCTTCCAAAAGATCGCCAACCCTGTTCTGGACAAGCTGGCCGTGTTCTTCACCCTGTTCGGGGAAGGGACCATCTCCATCTGTGTCATGCTCGCCATTCTGTGGTGCATCGACAAACGCAAAGGATTCGCCATCGCCGGGACGGTCTTCTACGGACTTACCGGCATGTCCATCATGAAAGCCATCGTCCGGATGCCCCGCCCATTCACCGTCATCCCGGAGCTGGCGGCAAAACGGATATCCACCGCCACCGGATACAGCTTCCCCAGCGGGCACACCACCACGGCGGCGACGCTGTACACTTCCCTTGCCATGGCGGTGAAGAAACGGTGGTTCTCCATCATCTGCGCCGCTCTGATTCTCATGGTCGGGCTAAGCCGGATGTACCTGGGCGTCCATTGGCCGCTGGATGTGGCCGGTGGTTTGATCCTCGGCATTCTGACCAGCCTGTTCTTCTACCGGATGTTTGCTTCGATGGAAGAAACAGCCCAGGCCCAGTACAGCGTGATCATCGGAACCGCTTCCCTGATCACGGGAATCATTCTGGCCGTCCTGCTGTTTGCCGGCCGCATCGACGATACGGCGTTCTCCGACATGATGAAGAACTTCGCCTTGTTCGGAGGCGCGTACCTTGGTTTCTTCTGGGACGCCAAACGGATCCACTTCTCCACCGAAGGATCACTCGTACAGAAACTGCTTCGGTTTATCCTGGGATTCGCCGTGGTGCTGGGCATCATGGCGCTGAAGCATCTGGTAAGCGATCCCCAAGGCTACTATCTGATGGCCTGTTTCCGCTACGCCCTGACCGGGCTCTGGGCAACGGCGCTGCACCCTTACATCGGGAAGAAACTCAGGTTGTTCTCGTAAGGTCCGATGACCTTCGTCTTGTACTGCTTCTCCTCAAGGTATTTGGCCAGGTCTTCCGGCTCGGCCAGGTGGGAAGCGCATTCCTTGTGCATCAACTTGCCACACATCACCGCGTCGTCCATGGCGTAGTGCTCATGGTACTGGTCGACCAGTCCCAGATACTGGACCAGGTAGGAAAGTTTGTACGTCGGAAGCTTCGGCCACACTTTCTTGGCCAGATTGAACGTGCAGAGATACGTGATGGCTCCGCTGGAGAGCTCGTAGGCCTCCAGCGTGTCCTTCAACACCCCCATGTCAAACTGGGCGAAGTGGGCCACCACCAGGTTGTGGCCGATGAACGAACGGATATCCGGCCAAAGGTCGGGGAAAGAAGGTGCGGCCAGACAGTCTTCCTTCTTCAGTTGGTGAACATTGGTCATCTCACCATCAAAGTATTCCACCTTGGGATGGATCAACGAATAGTAGTGATCCAGCACATTGCCGTCCATATCGAATCGGGCCAACCCGATGGCGCATCCGCCACCGGGATACCCGTTTGCCGTTTCAAAGTCCAATGCTACGTATTCCATCATTGCCCCGCTAGATAGGAGAGTGCATGGAAAGCGGAATTCCTGTCAAGGAGCACCTTGAGAAGCTCCATACGGTCCGTCTGCCATTGGAGCTTGGCCGTCAACGTATCCTGTTCCGAACCGTACCCGCTTTCCTGCTGCTGTTGTTTCTGCTCCCAATCCTGCTTGTCGCCATCGATGACCAGGTTCTGGTAGGCGATCTTCTGCCCGTCCAGCTGCAGCTGCAGGTACTGGGTGATCACCTGGGACCGTATCTTCTCCACCGCCTGGGAGTAGTCAACCTCTGCGCCTTCCGCTTTGGTCTGGCTCCGGGAAACGTCCCGGATCTTCTTGCCTCCGTCCCAAATGGTCGACTTGACCGCCACGGTGAAGTTCAGCGTGTAGTCATCCTGCCGGTACCAGTCCGTCTCCAGAAGCGGAAAGCGGCTTCCTCCGTACCCGATGGTGGTCTGCAGGGCGAAGTCCGGTTTCCAGTTGACGCTGGCTGACGAGATCTTTGTGGCAAGCTGGGCCACATCCTTCAGCTTGAGCAGAATGGCCAGATTGTCCACCGACGTGCTGGTGGCCTTGGCGACCAACGTATCCTGACCTTGGGAAAGCAGCGCATCAACGGCTGACTCGTCCACCGTAGCGGAAAGGTCGTCCAGCGTCAGCGTGGGGATCGCCACAGAGCGTCTGGATGGCGACCAGCTGGCTGGAGAGTTCCGTCTCCAGCTGCTGCATCCCGATGGCCGTCTGCTGTGCCTTGATGCTCGCCTTCAGCACATCCACGTCCAACGCCATCCCGTTGTCCCGGGCCGAGGTGATGATCTCCAGAAGGCGGTTTGCCGTCTCTGTCTGTTCCCCCACCAGATCCTGCATCGCTCTGAGGTAGTACACCGCATCCAGCCGTCCCAACAGTTCGCTCTTCTGCTTCCGGGACAGCGCGGTGATCTGCAGCGACCGCACCTCGGCAACCTTCTCGTACAGGGAGATCGCATTACTGATCTTCCCCCAGGTGAAGATCGGCTGGGTGATGTTCAGGGAGAACGTATACAAGGTATTCTCCATGCCATCGTAGATCTTCAGGTAGGCATCCTGGTATCCGGACAGTGCGGAGACATTCACCCCTTGGTCGGAAAGTTGCTGCAACAGATCCTGCGTACTGACGTACACAGGCCCGACGGGAGGATTGTACATGTAGGTCCCGGAAAGCGTCATGTCGATGGTAGGCCCCCGTCCCGCTTTGGCATCCTTCACATCCAACAAGGCGTTCCTCCACTCCTCTCGTGCCTTCTGCACTTCCAGGTTATTGGCTTCCATCTTCCCCACAAGCACCTCCTGCGACACGCCACTGAGTGGCATGAGGCTAAGGAGAAGCGTCATGGCAATAGGGAGGAAACGGCGGGTCATGTATACTCTTCTTCTATCGTAACCCATTTGGTGGTGTCTTCCTGGGGATTGGTCGTGACAGATACGGTGGTAGAAGCTAGCAACGAACTATTCGTGTCGTATAAGGCAATGGTATAGGTCTCTGTATAGAGTTTCGGAGAATCAGAGGAATATGCACTGATTGTTTCTTCCGGGATGGTCAGCGTGAAGTATCCCTGCATCGATGTCGTCGAGGTCCGGTCATACGGCGCGGTGGTGGTCGTGGTGATCAACGTACCGTCCGTACTATTCCCTTTGAACAGTTTCACCGTAAATCCATTGGCGGTGCCACTGGTAGGTTCATACTGCCCTTCCACCGTCCGTGCCGACAGCACCAAATGCTTCATGTATGCAGGTTCAGCAGGATTTGTGGAATTCTTCGTGGCGAGAGAAAATTGTATTGTCTGGATATCTGAACCACCCTCTTCATTACACTGCACATACTCCGCTGAATTGTTCGGTACAATGGTAACAGTTCCCGTCAAGGGGGACGTTGTGCTGGCGGAGAAGGACACCGAGGTGCCGGTCGGGGTACCTTGGTACAGGGTATTTCCCCCAGCGTCTTTCACGGTCACCGTGAAGTTGGTGGGAGAGATGGAATAGTTGGTTCCGGAGACATCATAGATTTGGGTGAGGTACAGGGTGTAGGAGTCACTCGTCCTGGTCAGGGTTTCCGTCTCCATCGTGTTGGTGCGTTCGCTGGAAAGGTAGCTGACCGTCGTTGCTGCGCTGGGTTTGCCGTCGTTGAAGTCCTTGTGATAGAAAGCCAGGTAGACGGGGATGCGGTCGGCCGTCTTGCCGAAGGTCGGGCTGGTGGTGCTCCACTCCACCGGCATGGAATAGTCACCGTTCGCGTCGGTGATGGCATGGAAGATCCGCACCGTCGTGGTGGGTTGGGTCCCCGCCGAAACGGCGGAATCCCGTTCCGACTGGGAAAGATAGGCGTACACATCCACCCCTTCCACCGCAATCTCCGTCGTTCCATCCAGCTCCTCCACCGTCCCGGTGATCGTCGAGGTGAACACCGAACTGCAGGAAGCAAGCAATGCCACTGCCAGGACTCCCGCAACCAAGAGACTATGTCGTTTCATGCCGCTTCTTCTCCTGTTTCTTCAGAACTCGTTCTTCTGTAATGTAATACATCGTCGGGATAAGGAACAGCGTGATCAACGTCGAGGTGAAGAGTCCTCCGGCGATGGCCTGCCCCAGCGGGGCGTACAGTTCCGATCCCTCTCCTTTGGCGATCGCCATCGGCACGACCCCCAGCATGGTGGTCAGCGTGGTCATGAAGATCGGGCGGAGCCGGGTGGATGCCCCTTTTGCGATCATCCGCTTCAGATGGACCCTCTCGTCCTCACCTTCCTTGATCGGATTCCACGACCGGTACTGGTTGACGTAGTCGATCAAAATGATGCCATTGTTCACCACCACGCCTCCCAGGGAGATCAAGCCGAGCAGGGAGAGCAGACTGAGGGTGGAACCGAACAACAAAAGCCCCACCACCACACCGATGACGCAGAACGGAATGGTCAGCATGATGATGAACGGCTGGCGGAACCGCTCGAACTGCAGCACCATGACGGTGTAGACAAGGAACCACGCGATGACCAGAGCACGGATCATCGACGGGATGGAATCGGCGATCAAGGCACCGATGCCGCCCCGCTGACTGGTCACCCCGTCGGCCAGTGGATGCTCGGCAAGGTACTGGTCCATCCGGGTGGTCACCGGGAGGGCATCCTCGCTCACCAACGTGGCGCTCACCGTGATGGTCTTCGCCCGATCGGTGTGGTTGATGGCGCTGACACTGTTCTGGACGGTGAACTGTCCCAGATTGGTGAAGTCGACCATCGTCCCACCCAACGATTTGACCTGCACCCCGGAGAGACGATCCAACGTCACCGGCTTGTCCATCAAGTCACTGCGCAGCTTTATCGTATACCGTGAGCCATCCGGCGTGGTGAACCGTCCCCCGTCCACCCCGCTGAACAAAATGCGGGTGGTAAGTCCCGCCTCCACGCTGGAGACTCCCAGGCTCGCCATGTAGTCCTGCACCATGGAGATGATCACACTGTACGTATCAAACGACGTATCCATCTCCGTCTCCACGACGGAAGGATCGGTGCGGAGCTGCGCCTCCACCCTGCTTGCCTCGGCGTACAGCTTGTCCATATCCTCGCTGACCAGCGTGATGCCGTATCCCCCGCCACCGGAAGCGTAGCTGAGCAGCTTATCAAACCCTCCGTTCTTCACCTTGACGGTGCAGTCCGGGATCTGGTCCTCCAGCTCTTTCTGAACGGCCAGCATGATCTGCCGCACCGTACGGTCCCGTTCCTTGACCGGCACCAGATTGATGTAGAAATAGGCTGAGTTGCTCTGGTTCCCCAGAAAACTCATCCCCTCTGATTCTCCCTGGAACGCCACCAGGTTCTTCATCTCCGGCACGGCGTTCCGGACGATCTTCTCGGCGACGGCGGTCTTCGCCTCCGTTCGATCCAAGCTGTACCCCTCGGGGAACGTCATGTCCACATAGAAGTCCCCGTTGTCCGTGGACGGAATGAACGCGATGCCCAGCTTCTGCGAGACAAAGATGGTGACGACAAGGAGCGCGATGGAGAACAGGAAGATAAACCCTTTGTTATCCATGCTCCAGGTAAGCCACTTTTGGTAATGTCCCTCCAGATGAACCATCCCCCGGTCGATGGAGTGCCCATTCGTCTGGGGACATTCCTCGCGAAGGAGTTTCTTCAAAAAGAACGGTACGAACAGTACGGCGACGAGGAACGAGCCGATCATGGCAAGGATCAAGGTTTCGGCCACTTCCCGGAGGATCATGCCGACCAGCCCCTGCAGCATGGCAACCGGGACGAACACCACGATGGTGGTCACCGTCGAGGCAAGGATCGACGAGGTGACCTCGTCGCTTCCCTTGATGATGCACTCATCCAGCGGCATCGTCCGGGTGCGGTAATGACGGTACACCTCTTCCAGCATGACGATGGACGCATCCACCACCATGCCGAGGGCGATGACCAGACCGGAGAGGCTCATCAGGTTCAACGAGATGTGCATGATCCGCATGCCGACCAGCGTGAACAGGACGGACAGCGGGATGGACAGGCCGATGATGAGGGTCATCCGGGCGTCCATCAGGAACAGCCAGATGACCAGGACAGCCATGACGACGCCGAGGATGCCGCTTTCCACCACGGTGGACAGCGATGCCTTGGTCGTCTCGCTGTAGTCGTTGATCACGGTGAACTTCACCGCCCCGCCGGTGGATGCCTCTTCTTCTTTGAGGATCCGCTTCACCGCATCACAAATCTTGACGATGTTGCCGTCGGTACGGTTGGAGACGGAAACAAGCAACAGATCCTTTCCGTTGCTGTTCACCTCGCTCTCAGGCTTGGGATAGCCAAGAGAGACATCAGCCACGTCGCTGAGTTTGATCAAATTGCCGTCATCATCCGCCCCGACGGTCAGGTTTTCCAGTTCCTTGACGCTGGAGAACGATCCTTCATAGCGCAGGTTGATCGTCCTCCCCTTGTACGTGCCGGAACCCAACGGCAACTCGGAGTTGGCCGACTGCAGCATCTGGTAGACCTGCAGCACGCTGATGCCCTTGCTGACCAGATCCTTGCTCCGCAGCGTCACCTGCGCCTCAAGATTCTTCCCGCCGTACACGGCGATGTCCGACACCCCGGAGATCTGGTTGATCTTCGGCCGGAGGGTATCGGAAATGTACTGGGTAACCCGTGCGGTATCCTCCCCACCGTCCACGGTAAACAGGATGGCAGGAATCATCGAAGCGGCGCCAACCAGCGCCTGGGGTTCCCCCTGCAGGTTGTCCGGAAGCTGGTTCTCCAGGGTAGAGATACGGTAACGAATCTCCTGCAACTGGTCGTACGGGTCGACGTCATCCTGGTAGTACACCTGGATGAAGCTTACCGAATCCTCTGAGACGGAATCCATCGACTTGTAGTTGGGAAGCGTGACGAACTGGTCTTCCAGAATCTTGGTGACGTCCCGTTCCACATCCTTGGCGGCGGCCCCGGGATAGATGGTGTACACAATGATGGACGGGAGGTTCACGTCGCTCATGAACGCGATGTTCTGGTCGTACAGGCTGTAACAGCCGAACGCCACCAGGACGATCAACAGCATGGCGACCACCACGGGGTGTTTGATGGCAAACCGAGCGCCGCTCACGTCGGTTGGACCCTCACCGTCTGTCCATCGAACACCGAGTCCTGTCCGTCAATGACGAACTGGGCGTCCTTCAATGCATCCGGAACCATGAAGTACTCGTCGTCCTCGATCTGTGGGGTGATCTCCACGTGCCGCACCGTGTTGCTCTCCGCGTCATACACGTAAACGGAACCGTCCGCCTTGCGCACCGTCTGGGGAAGAGAAGCCACCTGGTGGTGGATATCGTAGGCGATGACGGCAGTGACGTACATGCCCGGCCGGAACGCCGAGACATCCCCTTGCAAGCTGACACCGCACGCCGAACACCTTGGATTGCGGGCTCGATGTATGGGTCGACGGACAGCACCGTCGGCGGAGACGAAGCGCCTCCATCGGGACGGCTTACCGTCACCACCAGGGAGGAAGGATCGTTTTGGAACAGGTCGTACTGTTTTTCCGGTACCTTCAGATTGACGACCAGCTGGGTCAGGTCAGCAATGACGGCAAGCGGCGTCCCTTGGGCGGCGGTGCTTCCCTTGGCCGATGGCGCGGTAAGAATCGTCCCTCCCGATTTGGCCCGCACCGTCGCGTAGCTGACCTGGAGCGTTGCCAGGTCGTACTGCGCCTTGGCCGCGTCCCGCTGGGCTTTGGCCTCGTCGTACGCCTGCACCGTAACGTTCTTGGCATCATACAGGCTCTTCACCCGCTGGTAGGTCTTGTCCGCGGCAAGGAACGGCCGCCTGGGCCTGGAGCATCTGCTGCCGGTACGGCTCATCGTCGATGACGGCGATCACATCACCTTCGTTGACCTGTTTGCCCACTTCGGCGTCATATTCCACCACCGTTCCGGCGACCAAAGGGACGACCGGAATCATTGCCTTGGCCTCCACATGGCTGGAAAGCGTCACTTCCCGTGCAATATCCCGAGCCTGGGGCGTCCCCAGTTGCACCAACGGAGCGGGAGAAACGTACGTGGTGGGTTTCCGCCCGACGTACCGGTTGACCAGATACAGGGCAGCCCCCAAGGCAAGGAACAGCACCAGAAACCGGAGGAATACGAAAAACCATCTGGCGCGTTTACCCATGCTAGACTCCGGTACTCGCGCTGAACACCTGACCTTCCACCGTGATGGTGTACGGTCCGATGCCCTGAGGGATCAAATAGCATTCACCCTTGTGGAACACCTCGGTGCCCGAGGCGGACTCGAAGACCGCCTTTCCTTCGGTGACCAGCATCAGCTCGATGGCATGCGTGTCCACCCGGTGGAATCCGGTCCCAATGACGTACAAGGCGAATTCCGGCGTCGGGGTGACGACCCGTACCCGGCCTCCGTCGTCCACTTCCTTGCACGGCTCCACCGTGCCTCCCTGAATCTCCAGAATGGAGAGCAGTTCCGGCACGTCCACTTTCTTGTGGGTCAATCCGCCCCGAAGCACGTTGTCACTGGAGCTCATCAGTCTCCATGCCGTCACCCAGCACGTAGGCGTGCAGCGTATCCGGCTTGAGGAACAGCGCTTCGCCTGGTTCCAGGTGCACCACATGGAGCAGGAACGGACAGAACAGCCCGGGGTCGACGGGATAGGATTCCAGGCAGGAAAGCACGATCCCTTTGGCCTCCAGGAACCGGCCGTCCGCCGTGGCGAACGGCAAGGAGGATCGTTTCAATCCTTCCACGTATTCACCGATCAACGAGGAGAGCTCTTTCTTGTCCATCGTGTACAGGGTGGTGAACAGTTCCCGCAGTCCGGCGTCCCCCGACGGAAGGTTCTTGAACCGGGTGGCGAACGAGCGGGGCATCAACGGGGAAAGCTCAGCGACGATTTCTTCAAACGGACGGAACCCGCACATCGCCGTCACCGGCGTGAGGGCGTACAGCACTTCCGCCTTCTGGTTGGCGTCCTGGTAATCCCAATGGGTATGGTCAGGATCGGAGGCGCGAAGCGAGGCTTCTTTCGCCCAGCCACGCCGGGCTTGTTCCGTGGTGGGATGGCATTGGATGGACAGCGGTTTCTGGATGGCGAGCACCTTGAACAGGAATGGCAGGAACGGACCAAAGCGTTTGATGTGCTCCGAACCAAAACACGCTTCGGGATGCAAGGCCAGATAGGTGGAAAGCGGCGTTCCGTCTTCCAAGGTGGCGTCCCCGGAGGGATGGCTTCCCATCCAGTACTCGGCCTTGCACGTTCCGTCCGCGGGAATCCCCAGCAGGGACGGAAGGAAATCTGTCTTACCCCAGTCGTACGGCTTGATGACGCCGGAGAGCTTTTTCACCTTCATCGATGCTTCCTCTGTATTTTTTACTATACCTTGCCATGAAACCATCCGGCAACCCTTGGTTTCCAATACCTTACACTATGAAGAAAAGTGCATGGTTTTCTTAGGATGCCTTTGTCCCAAATCCCAAGGAAAAACGAATCGAACACCTGTACGATTCTCATAAAATACACGACTGAGTCCGTATTTCTTTCCTGGCCTCATCATTGAGGAAAGGTTGGTCACAGACATCCCTTCCCTATGGCCGTTCCTTCTCCACCAAGAAAGTCGCTTTGGTATGATGGTCAGCACGCCCTTCATAGCATCCACACCGGGATGATCAAGGTAGTGCGGTCGATGGCGGGGAGGTCCGGTTTCAGGCAGATCACCGCACCCATGCCCCGTTTCTGGGAGCCTTTGTCCAGCAGATGGAACACCCCGGTCAATTCGGGGCGGGGTTGTACGTCCGTTTGATCTCGATGGGATTCAGCACCCCATCCTGCTCGATCAGGAGGTCAATCTCATGGCCATCCTTGTCCCGGTAGTACCAGAAGGAACATTCCTTAGCGCTGTTCTGATAGATTTTCCGTATCTCGCTCACCACATAGTTCTCAAGGATCGCGCCATTCAGGGCACCGCTTGAGAGCGTCTGGGCGCTTTGATAGCGCGTCAGGTAGGCGACAAGCCCGGTATCCGAGAAGTACAGCTTCGGCGCCTTGATGGCCCGCTTAAGCAGATTATTGGCATACGGGACGAAGGAAGAAGATCCCTGATCCCCCCAGCACCCCGATCCATCGCTTCGCCGTATCATCACTCACCCCGACATCCTTCGCCAAGTCATGGAGGTTGAGGATGTTCCGCCCTTGATCATCCAGGTACATCAGCATGGTAGACTTGCCCACCTGTCGCATCCCGGTCACCAGAATACAGGAATATTCCTTCGTGGTTGCCAGGAACGTGCTTTCCCTATCACGGGTGATGTATGCCATCCCCCCCTCTTTCTGACTAATCTACGATACAATCGTATTTTGGCCAAACACGTTCCCATCGTTAACCGTTCACTCCCCTTTTCCCCTTACTCCATTCCGGGTATACTGGCCTCACTATGGAACGCATCATCATGGACGTGGACACCGGCTTGGATGACATGGTGGCCATCATGCTGGCGGCAGGCTCTCCGGAGCTTGCCATCCAAGGGATCATCGCCGCCGCGGGCAACCAGATCATCGACAAGACGCTGCCCAACACACTGAACGTCGTACAGTTTTTGGGCAAGGATATCCCGGTGTATGCCGGTAGCAGAGGGCCGTTGCTTCGCCCCCAGCAGACGGCGGGCAACATCCACGGAAAAGATGGGCTGGGAGACATCCCCTTCCCGCCCCGGACCAAGAAAGCCGAACCAGGCTACGGCGTCTTCTTTCTGATCGACACCATCATGCGCCACCCCGGGGCGATCACCCTGGTGCCCACCGGACCGATGACGGACATCGCCCTTGCCATGCGCATCGAGCCACGGATCATCCACGCCGTCAAAGAGATCGTCTTCATGGGAGGATCGCTCTCTGGCGGCAACATCACCGAATGGGCCGAGTTCAACATCTACGCCGACCCGGAAGCGGCAAAGATCGTCCTTTCCAGCGGAGCCCCGATGGTGATGCTCGGTCTGGACGCCACGCTTGCAGGTTCAGCTCAGCCCCGCAGCGCCTCGAATCGCTGAAGCAGATCCCCGGCAAGACGGCAAGACAGTTCGGACTGGGCATGGATTTCTACATGGCCACCTGCATGAAGGTCATCCGGGAGTGCCCGGCGATGCACGACCCCTGCGCCATCGCCTATCTTCTCAAACCGGAATTGTTCGGCGGAGAGAACCACGTATTGGATGTGGAGACCACCGACGAACAAAAACGGGGAGAGATTATCGACAAAGGAGTTGGCGGAATGGTGAAGGTCATCACCAAGGTGGATGCCGACGGCTTCTGGCCGCTTCTGGAGCAGTCTCTTCGGAATCTGGGCTGAATCAGATCACCAGCTCATCAAGCGGGGCGCGCGTCTTTGGCGTCTCCGCCACGGCGGCATAGCCGAACGGGATGACCATGGCGACGATCCAATCGGAAGGGGAAAGACCCAACAGGTGGAGCACCTGTTCCCCCACATACCCCTCCAGAGCGCAACTGTCCACTCCCAGGCACTTCGCCCCGGTCATCATGTTGGCCGCGACAAGGTAGCACTGGCTACGTGACCACTCATCCAACCGGCCATCCCGTTTGAGTTCCTGGTAAAACCCACGGAAATCCTCGATCAACGGGCGTGGGATCGCCAAAGCGCTCATAGCGCCTTCGGACGAACGGCCCGTCAGGATCATAGAACTTTCCCGTCCGTGCAAGCAGGACGATGGAGACCGGCGCCTCGGTGACCATCATCTGGTCACAGCAGGCGTGGCAGAGCGCCACACGGTCTTTTCCTTCCACCACATGGAACGCCCACCCTTCCAGACCAAACGAGGACGGGGTCAACTGACCGTAGGAGAGAATCTCTGTGACGATTTCGGAAGGAATGGGATCGGGAAGATAGGAACGGCAGGCGAACCGATGAGCCATCGCGTCAGCGAACACCACGGGCGACCTCCAATGCGACTTCGATCATCCGGCCCATGCCAGGCATCCGCTCTTCATCCTTGAACGATTCCTCGGTGACAAGGTTGTCCGTCATCGTCAGGATTGAAAGCGCCTTCTTTCCCGTCCATGCGGCATTGCAGTACAACGCGTAGGTTTCCATATCCTGGGCCAGCGCTCCCATCCGGGCCCACGCTTTCCAACTGTCCGGGAACGCGTGGTACGAAGAGAAGTACTCGCTGGAGAACACCATCCCTGCATGGATGGAATAGCCCTTCTTTCCTGCCGCATCCATGGCGCCGACAAGGAGACCATAGTCGGCACAGGGGCTGAACGTCCCGTCCAGCCGGTACTGGCCGGCGTAGCCGCCATCGGTGGAGGCGCTCATCGCGGCGATGAGATCGCCCACCTGGATGGAGTTCTGATACCCGCCACAGGTACCGATCCGGATGATGGCATTTACATCGTAGGAGGTGTACAGCTCATAACTGTAGATTCCAATGGAACCTTCCCCCATCCCGGTGGCCATCACCGAGACAGGGAATTCCTTGGAAGGTCCCGGTGTATCCGGGGATTCCCCGGACATCGGAGACCAGCCGGGCATCCTTCAGATACCGCTCGGCCACCATCGTGGCGCGGAGCGGATCCCCCGGGCAGAGGACCACCTTTGCATAGTCCCCCGCCTCTCCCTTGTTATGGGGAGTCATCAGGAAGCTCCCTTGACGTACGGCTTGCCATCCGAGGCCGGCGCGTAGTTCTTGCCGCTGAACAGCACCAGGGCGATCAAGGTGATCAAATACGGGAAGAGGTTGAACACCTCCGTCGGAATGGCCTTCAACGACGGGAAGTTGGTGGCGATGACGGTGAACGCCTGGGCGGTGCCGAACAGGAGCGACGCTCCGGTGACCCCCAGTGGCGTCCAACGGCCGAACGACACGGCCGCCAACGCGATGAAGCCCCGTCCGTTGATCGTCGCCGACGTGTACTGGATCGTCTGGGTCAGCACGACGCATCCGCCGGCCAAACCTCCCAACAGCCCACTGGTCAGTACGGCGATGTAGCGGATCTTCCGTACGTTGATGCCCACCGACTCGGCTGCGGCAGGATGTTCGCCACAAGCGCGCAGATGCATGCCGAACGGCAGTTTGTACAGGATGAACCAGGAGAGGATCACCACGACGGCAGCGATGTACACCGACGGGTACATCCCAATCTTGTCGGTATGCATCCCCAGACGGAACTCTTTGGTCCGGTCGGCGTTGAACAAAATCTGGCTGGCGAAAATCGTCACGCCGGTGGCCAGCAGGTTGATGCCGGTACCGCTGATCGTCTGGTCTGCGTTGAGGTTGATGGCCGCCACGGCGTGGATCAGGGAGAACAGGCAGCCCACCAGAGCGCCGATCACCAGGGCGGTGAAGACGGACAGGTTGTTGGACATGCCGGAAGCTTCCAGAAGCGTCTGGGCCGCAGCCGCGGCGCACCCGCCCAGGCCCATCAGGCCTTCCAAGGCGATGTTGACCACTCCGCTGCGCTCACAGATCATACCGCCGATGGCGGTGATCAGAATCGGGGCGACGATCATCAGGATCGTCGGAATGGATTGCAGGATCTGGTTCATTTGGATGTCACCTCCTTGGCAAGGCGCTTCTTCTCGATGCGCTCCTCAAGCAATTTCAGACCACTGCGAAGCGCGATGAAGACGACGATCAACCCCTGGATGATGAAGGTGATCTCCTTGGGGAATCTGTTTGGACTGCATCAGCGCCTGGGCGTTCTTCAACAGGCCGAACAGGTATCCCGCAACCAGCGTCCCTCCGCCGGTGCAGTTGCCCACCAGGGCGACGGCGATGCCGTCGAACCCGTAGTTGTCCATGCCGGAGATGATCCGTCCGTACTTGAACGAACCAAGGGCGACGATGCCGCCGGCAAGTCCGGCGAACGCGCCGGCGATCGCCATGGCGACGGAAATGCTTTTCACCACAGGAATACCGCTCGCCCGGGCCGCGTCCTTGTTGAAACCGGTGGCGCGCATCCCGTACCCCAGACGGGTCTTTTCCATGATGAACCAGAACAGGATCACCGAAGCGATCATGAAAAACCAGCCGTTATTCAGGAGCGAGCCGTTGGTCACCTTCTGGAAGAACCCGTTGGTCAAAAGCGCCGTCGTCGGGAAGTTGGCCGTCTTGTACGTCGTCGCTCCGGGAAGCTGGAAGCAGATGATCCGGGACAGATACAACGCAATGTAGTTCAACATGATTGTCGAAACCACCTCGCTGACCTCGTACTTTGCCTTCATGATGCCGACCACACCGCCCCAAATGGCACCGACGAGGATCGCCAGCACGATGCAGAGGATCCAGTGGAGTCCGGGGATCTGCGGGCCAAGGAGCGCCACCACCTGGGCGATCGTCATGCCCATGATGTACTGTCCCTTCCCCACCGATGTTGAACAGGCCGACCCGTTCGGCGAATCCCATGGAAAGGCCGCAGAGGATGTACGGCACGGAGTAGTTGATCGTCTCAAAGATGTACCGTACGTTCATCTTTCCGTTGTCCATGTTGTATCCGGTCAGCGCCTGCCAGATCGCCTTGTACATGTTGCCCGGCTTGCGCCCCACGGCGGCGACGAGGATCGTGCCGACCAAAAAGCCCAGCAGAACGACCAGGACGGATACGAACCCGTCTGATTCCAGGAGCCGTTTGCCGAAGCTGACCTTCAGGGTCTTGTTTTCTTCGTTCTCCGCCATCACGCTCCCTCCCGTTTGGAACCTGCCATCATCATGCCGATCTCCCGTTCCGTCACCTCGCCGGAATCATACGTGCCGACGATTGTTCCCTTGCTGATCGTCGCGATCCGGTCACAAAGGTTCATGATCTCATCCAATTCGAACGAGACAAGCAGAATCGCCCTGCCTTTGTCCCGTTCATCCAGAATACGCCGCCGGATGTACTCGATGGCGCCGACATCCAGACCACGGGTCGGCTGGGCCACCAGAAGCACCTTGGGCGACAGGCTGATCTCCCGGGCGACGATCACCTTCTGCTGGTTGCCGCCGGACAGGCTTCCCGCCGTCGTCGCGGCGCCTTCGCCGCATCGGATGTCAAATTCCTTGATCAGCGTCTCCGCCTTGACCTTCATCAACGGGAAGTTCAGGATTCCGTGCTTGCTGGAAAGCGGAGGAAGGTAGTAGCTCTTCACCGCGAAGTTCTCGCTGATGGTGAACTCGCTGATCAACCCATGCTTCTGCCGGTCTTCCGGGATGTGCCCCAGCCCGGCTTCAATCCGTTCCCGTATTTCCTTGTGGGTGATGTCCGCTCCATCCAGCGTGATGGTTCCTGCCTGCACGGGAAGCAGACCGGTCAGACCATAGAGCAGTTCGCTCTGTCCGTTGCCGTCCACCCCTGCGATGCCCAGGATCTCTCCTTGGTGTACGTCGAAGGACAAATCATGGACCTTGGGGTTGCCCAAGGCGTCATCGATCCGCACGTCCTTGACGGAGAGCATCACCTTGCCGGGATGGCAGGGGAGCCTTGTCCAGTTCGAACTTCACCGCCCGGCCGACCATCATCTCCGCCAGATCCTGCTCGGAGACATCGGCCACGTCCACCGTGCCGATCACCTTGCCCCGGCGAAGGACGGTGCACCGATCCCCCACCGCCTTGATCTCCTTCAGCTTGTGGGTGATCAACACGATCGTCTTGCCTTCCTGCTTCAGACGCCGGATGATCTCCATCAGCTCGTCGATCTCCTGCGGGGTGAGCACCGCCGTCGGTTCGTCAAAGATGATGATGTTGGCGTCCCGGTACAGCACCTTGAGGATTTCCACACGCTGCTGCATGCCTACGGTAATGTCCTCGATCAGCGCCTTTGGGTCGACCTTCAATCCATATAATTCGGAAAGCTTGGCCACTTTCTTCTCTGCGCTGGCCAGATCCAGAATCCCATGGCGCGTCGGTTCCATTCCCAGGACGATGTTCTGCGTGACGGTGTAGTTCTGCACCAACTTGAAGTGCTGATGCACCATCCCGATGCCCAGGTCGGTCGCCACGTTGGGGTTCTTGATATGTTCTTCCTTCCCGTGGATCTTGATGGTTCCGCTATCCGCGCTGTACGCGCCGAACAGGATGGACATCAGGGTGGACTTTCCCGCCCCGTTCTCCCCGAGGAGCGCCAGAATCTCCCCTTCCCGCACGTTCAGCGTCACATTGTCATTGGCGACAATGCCGGGGAACGTTTTGGTGATCCCCTGCATCTCAATCGCGTATTGCTCTGCCAAGGTGAGCTCCTTTCTCTTCTACTTTGGGCACGCGCTGCATGCCCAAGATAGGAGAGCGGCATGCAAACGCATGCCGTCCCCGTGAAAATCGATCAGTCGTCCTTGGCTGCAAGACCAGCAGGCACAGCACCCGCGGCCAACGCATCCTTGTACGTTCCGTAAATCTTGATCTTCCCGCTGATGATGTCAGCCTTGGAAGCATCCACAGCCGCCTGCACGTCGGCGGAGAGCTCCGGATTGGCCTTGGAATAATCCACGCCGTCTTCCTTCATGCCCATGGTGACGACGCCACCCTTGAAGGTACCGTCGGCAACCGCTTCCAACGCCATCTTGGTGGAGTTCTCCACACGCTTGACCATACTGGTCAATACGGCGGATTTCTTCCCTTCGTAGATGCCGTCTTCGTACTGGTCGGAGTCAACACCGATGGCCCACACGTTCTTGCCGGCCAAGCGGTATTCCTTCGCCTGGGCGATGGTGCCGTTTCCCGTACCACCGGCAGCGGAGAAGATGCAGTACACACCGTTGTCATACCAGTTCTTCGCCTGGGCTTTCGCCAGCTCCGGCTTGCCCCAGTCGTTGGCGTAGTAGTCAAACACCGTGGCGTTGGGGAACACCGAGCGGATGCCCTGGATGTAGCCCATCTCGAACTTGGTGATCGTCGCGCCCGGCACGCCACCGATGAATCCGAACTTCGGATCGGTGATGCCATCGGCCTTGGCCTGCAACGCAGCGACTTTTCCCACCAGGTACGAACCCTCTTCCTCTTTGTAGATGAACTGCATGATGTTGTCACCGGAGAGCCAGTTGACATCAACAATCATGAACTTCTGGTTGGGGTTCTTGTTGGCGACTTCCTGAACCGCATCGGCAAACGTGAAGCCGGTGGCGCAGATCAGGCTGTAGCCTTCATCGGCGGCCTGCTGCAGGTTCGGGATGTACATATCCTGGGACTGGGCGGTAACCACATCGTAGTACGTGCCACGGCCCTTCGGATTGGCGACGGTGTCACCATAGAAGGCGACAATGCCTCTCCACGCGGCGGCGTTGAAGCTCTTGTCATCAATACCGGTGGCGTCCGTCATCAGACGAATGGTCGGCTTGTCACTGCCCGCTGCTTGTGCGGGCGCCGCTTTTTCCTGACCACCCTGGGCGAACAACGCCGCGGCCATGACCAGGACCATTACAATCGAAGTAATTTTTTTCATGCAATCTCCTCCAATTCGTGATACAAACCGATTGTATTTTAGCACACAAACCCATTTCAGACAGTACAAAAAACGAAAAACCCTGATTCGTCGCAAAACTTTCCCAAGAACGGCAAAACTCACGGGCGCACCCAATGCTTTTTGTTCCAAATGGAACACTTTTCTCTTGCGACTTCTCCGACTTTTCTCTATGCTGTGAGCAGAGGTTCGTATGGATACGACGGTGGAAGCGATGCTTGGCGCAAATGACCTGCTCAGGGAGAGCGGCGTCACCGCCAAAGAGACACAACTGGTATCACTCTGCAGGGGACAGACCATCACCGACCAGTACGGCGGCACGCCGCAGGTATGCCTGGTCGTCAAAGGGACGATCTCCGTCTTTTCCCGTTCGGAGGACGGACACGAAGTGCTTCTGACAGTACAGAAACAGGGAGACTTGTTCGGGGTGAGCAACCTGTTCCTGAAACACTCGCTGGAGACGACGCTGCGCAGCAAGACCAACGCCACGCTCCTGCTCGTCCCCAAGGAAACGCTCCGCACCCACCTGGAGGCGGACATGCACGCCATGCTGGCCTACGCCCGCTTCTGCAACGAGAAGATCCTGTTCCTGCTGGGGCGGCTGGAAGCGCTGACCCCCCGTTCGGCTCGCAGCCGCCTGATCGCCCACATCCTTGCCACAAACAAGGACGGCGTGGCCGTCATCCCCAACAAGGACGCGCTGGCAAAGAGCCTGGGCATCGGACGCTCGTCGCTGTACCGGGAACTCGCCCATCTGGAATGCGCCCGGATGATCACGGCGAAGGACGCAAAAACCTATCTGGTGGATACCGCGGTGCTGCAAGCCGCGTTGAGTGATTTCGATTGAGGTTCGATGAAGGAGTTACCTATGAAAAAAGTAGGAATCGTTGCATTGGTGCTTTTGGCCCTGGTGCTGCCCGTCTTTGGAAACGGCACACGGGAAGAAGGAATCGCGTACGCCACCGAAACCCCGGTGAAGGTGCTGGCCCTGAAGGGCCCCACCTCGATGGGAATGGTCGGCCTGATGGACAAGAGCAAGGACGGGCCGGTGGACTACAATGACTATACGTTCACCCTTGCCGGCGCGGTGGATGAAGTGACGCCGAAAATCGTCAAGGGGAGAGGTGGACATCGCCGCTCTTCCGGCCAACCTGGCCAGTGTGATCTACAACAACACCAAGGGCAAGGTGCAGGTGGTTGCCATCAACACGCTCGGGGTGATCTACATCGTCGAGGCGGGAAACCAGATCCACTCCGTCGCCGATCTGAAAGGCAAGACGATCTTCGCAAGCGGCAAGGGAGCCACCCCGGAATACGGCCTGAACTACGTGCTCCGCGCCAACGGGCTGGAACCAGGGCAAGGACGTGACCATTGAGTGGAAGAGCGAGCACGCCGAATGCGTCGCCGCCCTGGCCACCACGGAGAACGGCATCGCCATGCTGCCCCAGCCGTTCGTCAGCACGGCGATGATGAAGAATCCGAAGATTCCGCATCGCCTTGGATCTTACCAAGGAATGGGAGTCAAAGAGCGAAGGTTCCTCGATGATCACCGGCGTGACGGTCGCCCGCACCGAATTCGTCCAGAACCATAAGGCTGCGCTGGACCGCTTCCTCACCCAGTACGCCGATTCCGTGGCGTTCGTCAACAGCGACAACGCCGCTGCCGCCAAGTTGATCGGTTCGTTCAACATCGTCCCGGAAGCGGTGGCGCTGAAGGCGCTCCCGTTCTGCAACATCGTCTACATCGACGGGGACGAGATGCAGCAGAAACTGTCCGGATATCTTGCCGAACTGTACAAGCAGAACCCCAAGGCGGTAGGCGGAGCCCTGCCGGATGATGCGTTCTACTACCACAAGTAGCAAGACGAAGAACACGCTGACCCGCATCGGGTCAGTGCTGTTCTGGCTCCTCGTCTGGGAGGTGGCCGCCCGAGCCATCGGGGAGGAGATCATCCTCGTCTCCCCGGTCCGGGTGATCACCAACCTGTCCCACATGGTGGTGACGGCCCCCTTCTGGAGCGCCGTCGGCTTTTCGTTCCTCCGGATCGCCGGTGGATTCTTCCTTGCCACCATTCTGGGCATGATCCTTGCCGCTCTGGCCTATGTGGCCACCCCGGTGAGAATCCTCCTCTCCCCTCTGATGAAGGCCATCAAAGCCATCCCGGTGGCCAGCTTCATCATTTTGGTGCTTCTCTGGGTGCCATCGCGGAACCTGTCCATCTGCATCTCGTTCTTGATGGTCTTCCCCATCATCTACACCAACGTGCTGGAAGGACTGGACGCCACCAGTGCGGAACTGATTGAGATGGCCGATCTGTTCCGTATCCCCCCGGCAAAACGCATCACCTCGATCTATCTCTCCCAAGTGATGCCGTTCTTCCGCAGCGCCTGCTCGCTGGGGTTGGGACTTGCCTGGAAGAGTGGCATCGCCGCCGAGGTGATCGGCATCCCGGTCGGCTCGATGGGAGAAAACCTGTACCAGGCCAAGGTGTTCCTGGATACCCCGGATCTGTTTTCCTGGACGTTGGTCATCGTCCTGGTCTCCGTGCTGTTTGAGCACGTGGTGCTCGCCTTGATCGACCGTGCCGTCCAGGCATTGGAGCGCGCATGACCTATTCCATCACCCTTACCAAACGCTTTGGAGAGCATGTGATCTTCCAGGACAAGCATGTGGAAATCCAACAAGCTGCCGTCACGACGATCGTCGGCCCGTCCGGTTGCGGCAAGACGACGCTCCTCAGGATGCTGATGGGCTTCGAGGATCCTGACGACAGCGACATCGCTTCGCTCTCCGGCCTCAGGCTTTCCGCAGTCTTCCAGGAAGACCGTCTGTGCGAGAACCTCTCCGCCCTTTCCAACATCCGCCTGGTCTGTCCAGACAAGGCAAAGATTCTCTCCGCCCTGGACGCCGTCGGTCTGACCGGTTCGCTGAAACAACCGGTCCGGGTTTTCTCCGGTGGCATGAAGCGGCGCGTCGCGTTGGTCCGGGCGCTCCTTGCCGACTACGACCTCTTGCTGCTTGACGAACCGTTCAAAGGGCTGGATCAGGAAACCAAGGAAGGGGTGATCGCCTTCACCCGGAAGATGACCACCGGCAAAACGGTGCTCCTCGTCACCCACGACGAGCGGGAAGCGCAATTGATGGGCTCCGTCTCGACCGTTACCCTTCCCTGAACAACAACTCTTCTGATAAGCTGGTTGCATGACAACCCGCAAACCCATACATCGTTTTGGATATGATTTTCTCCCGGAGGATGAGTATCGCTTTCGTGATACTCAGGTAACGGCTCGTCCATGGCGCCATCTCACCGCAAAGGAACAAACCATCCTCATCCAGCGTGGAAACCAGTGCCCGGATTGGAATGACTTCCTGGTCACCGACCCGTTCGACCCGGCGTGCATCACCTCCTCGACGTTCTACGGGCTGGTCCGGCTCGGCCCGATGGAACAGGCGCTCCTCCAGTACCACGACCTGGCCATCCCCGAGGGCATCACCGACTCGCTGGTCATCGCCTCGGACATCGGCGCGCACTCTGCCATCTCCCACTGCCGCTACCTCTCCCACTACATCATCGGAAACCAGGTGATCATCCACGACGTCTCGGAGATGCAGACGACCGACCACGCCAAGTTCGGCGTCGGCATCGTCAAGGAAGGGGAAGAGGAATCGGTGCGGATCACCATCAGCGTGATGAACGAGGCGGAAGGACGGGACATCCGCCCATTCGTCTCGATGACGACCTCCGACGCGTGGCTGTGGGCCAAATACCGGGACGACCTTCCGTTGATGGCGTCGTTCCAGAAGATGACGGACCGCTCTTCCGACCTTCACCGCGGCTGGTACGGCACGGTGGGCGACGGCGCGGTGATCAAAGGAACCAGGATCATCAAGGACGTTGCCATCGGCCCGTCCTGTTACATCAAAGGCGCAAACAAGCTGAAGAACCTGACCATCCTCTCCCGGGATGACGAGGCCACCCAGCTGGGGGAAGGGATCGAACTGGTCAACGGCATCATCGGCTACGGCTCCCATGTATTCTACGGGTGCAAGGCGGTGCGGTTCGTGCTGGGGGACCACTGCACGCTGAAGTACGGTGCCCGGCTGCTCAACTCGGTACTGGGGGACAACTCCACCGTCAGTTGCTGCGAGATGCTCTCCAATCTGATCTTCCCCGGCCATGAGCAGCACCACAACAACTCGTTCCTTATCGCCGCCTGCATCAAAGGCCAGTCCAACATGGCAGCCGGCGCCAACATCGGCAGCAACCACAACTCCCGGGGCGCAGACGGCGAGCTGGTGGCGGGCCGCGGCTTCTGGCCCGCCCTGTCCAGCACGCTGAAGTACGATTGCACGTTCGCCTCCTTCACGTTGATCACCAAAGGCAACTACCCCCACGAGCTGTCCATCCCGCTTCCCTTCTCTCTGCTCTCTTCGGACACCACACGGGACGAACGGCTGGTCATGCCGGCCTACTGGTGGATGTACAACCTGTACGCCCTGGAGCGCAACAGCTGGAAGTACATCGCCCGGGACAAACGGAAACACCCACGGCTGTTCTACGAAACGGAATATCTCGCCCCGGATACCGTCGGGGAGATCCAGAACGCGCTGGAACTTCTGGCCCGATGGACCGGAAAGGCATGGGGGGAACAGATGGATATTCCCGGTCCTCAATCCCACGGAAAAAGGAACCGAACTCCTCAATGATCCGGACAGCCACGTGGACCAGCTCTCCGTATACGGGGAAGGAATGGAATGCTCCTCCACCCCGGTCAGGATCATCAAAGTGCAGGAAGGATGGCGCGCCTACCGCACCATGCTGGCCTACTACGGCATGAAGACCCTCTCCGAGTACCTGGCCCCCCGGCAGGAAAGCTTTTCCGCCTATGACGCAATGACGCCATCAGAGGTGGCCGGATGGACCAATGTCGGCGGACAACTGGTTCCAAATGACAAGCTGGAGACCGCGAAAGAAGAGATCCGCAAGGGAACCATCACCACGTGGGATGATCTGCACCGCCGCTACGAGGCGTGGCACGCCTCCTATCCCGCAGACAAGGCCCGCAACGCCATCACCGTGCTCCGCACCCTCATCGGCAAGGAGCATTTGGAGACAGCGGATTGGGATCGCCTGTGCGGCCAGCTTCCCCAGTGCCGGGCGACCATCGAAGAACAGGTGTTCCTGACCAAGGACAAGGATTACCAGAACCCGTTCCGGATGGTCACCTACGCCACCACGGCGGAACGGGATGAGGTGCTTGGCTCAGTCAACGACAACCCGTTCGTCAGGGAAAGCAAGAAAATGTCCGAGCGGCTCATTTCCCAGATGGAGACGGTCCGCCAGCGTTCGTAAGCCGAGGCAGGAACACCATTGCCAGTGCAAAGACGACCAGCGTGGCGATCCACGCCACCACGTCGCTCTGCGTGATGCCGGCGAACAGAAAGCCGACGATGGCGCACACGAAGACGGTGACGGCATACGGCATCTGCGTCTTCACGTGCTCCAGATGAGGACATCCCGCACCGGTTGAGGAGAGGATCGTCGTATCGGAGATCGGAGAAGCGTGGTCGCCAAAGACGGCGCCGGAAAGCACCGCCCCGACGGCGATCAACGTGGCGTTCAGCACTCCGTTTCCATCCAGGCCTTTGGCCTGTGCCAGCCCGATGGCGATGGGCATGACGATGGGGATCATGATGGCGAACGTTCCCCAGGACGTACCGGTGGAGAAGGCGATCAACGCGGACAGTCCTACCGAAATCACCGGCACCAGCGCACTGGGGAAGCCTCCCCCGACCACCACGCCGGAGAGCCATTTGCCCAACGCAAGTCCGCCATCTTCCGGACTGCTCTTGATGATCGTCCCGATGGTCCATGCCATGGTGAGGATGATCAAGGCGGGAACCATGCTCTTGATACCCTCAATGATGGCGTCCGACGCCTCCTTCAGTGAGAACAGGCCCCGGATGAGATAGTAGATGTACGTCACGGCCAGCGTGATGACCACGGCGTAGAACAGGGCGTAGGACGCGTCCGTCCGGTTGAACGCCTCCCCCAGCGTCATCGTCGCCCGCGCTTGGGCGATGGTGAGGATCGCTACTCCGTCACGAGCCTGCATCCACGTGGTCAGCGGAAACAGCGTCACCGCCGTGATGATCAACAAAATGATGGGAAACAACATGTCAAACGAACGGGCTTTCGCCACGTTCCCATCCCCCAGGATTTCCACTTCCCCGGGAGCCGGGCCATAGGAATCGTTGTACAGCTTCCCCATCTCCTTGGCGTAGGCGACACTCTTGGCCATCGGCCCATAGTTGCGTCCGGTGAGGATGATGACCAGCACCATGATCAACGTCAACAACGCGTACAGGTTGTACGGAATGGATTTGATGAAGAACGTCAGCTCGCTGACCCCCAACTGGGAGAATCCATCGCTTCCCTTGACGATGGACATCACGGTGACCACCCAGGAGGAGACCGGAGCCAGGATACAGACCGGAGCGGCCGTACTGTCCAGGACATAGGCCAGTTCCGCCCGGGGGACCTTGTTCTTGTCGGTAATGGGACGCATCACCGTCCCCACCGCCAGACTGTTGAAGTAGTCATCGATGAAGATGACGATGCCGAACAGCCATGCCATCAACAGGGACGAGCGCTGGGTGTGCAGCCTCTTCGCCGCCCACCGGCCGAAGGCACGCGCGCTTCCCGTCCGGGACAGCATGCCCACCAATCCGCCCAGCAACGCGCAGAACAGGAAGATTCTGATGTTCCACCCATCGTTCAGGGAACAGGCAAGCAGATCGGTCAGATTGACCACTGCAGTGAATGGATTTCCCCCGGCGACGATCAACGCGCCGCTGAAAATGCCCAAAAACAACGAGACGATCACATCCTTGGTCACAAACGCCAGCGTGATCGTCAGGATCGGAGGCAACAGCCCCCAGGCTCCAAACGTTTCCATAGGTACCTCTCGTGATTTCCTCCGTTACCTTACCATAGAAAACGCCAGGCGTACAGAAAAAAACGAACAGAATTGTTACCGGAATAACAAAGAAAAAACCGGTCAGACCCGAAAGCCCGACCGGAACCAAGATCAATGCACGAAAACCTTACGTCGTGCCAAGTGAGAAGCGGACGGAAAGCGCATCAACACTCTTCGTGCTTCCCGTATACTGCTGTCTCCAGTACGACGCGTCGATGTGGAAGATCAACAGGTCGAACCCGACGCCGATGGACTGATACCCCTGGGCGATGCCGTAGCGGAGGTCAAGGAACGAAAGCACCCTTGCCTGCACCCCGGCGTACACATGATACCAGAACGGACTCGCATCAGCGTCAATGCCACCAAGATCCAGCACATCCACCGTCAACGTCGGCTGCAAGAAATTCCCCAGTCCTCCAAGAGGCGGTTTCCATGTCAGACCCGCATCAAAGGCATAACCATCGTCGTAGGTGTAGTTCTTCGCCCCTGCCGTATAGAGAACTTCTGGACTGAAATTATCAACATAAGACTGCAGGTTGTCATACACCGTATAGGTGAACTTCCCGTTGAAGTTCCGACCTACGGCACTGACCTTGAAACCAAACGGCATGTTGACATTGACCCCTGCCTTGATGGGGAACGCATAGCCTGCGACCAACGGGATGTCAGTCATGTAGTCTTTGTTCCCCATGGCAAGATCGGTAAAATCCCCTGCCTTGAGCTTCTCAGAATACATCCGGTACACGAACTGCCCGCTTGCCCCAAGATCCACGGAGAACATGTCCCCGATTGGAATCCGATATCCGAAGCCCAACGTCACCGCCGCCGTCACCTGAGCAACATAACTACCGCCGGTGTAACTGGAACCGGGAAGGTAGCCGAACAACCGTTGCTGTGCCTGGACCGCAAGTCCCATGGGACCTGCTGCGAGATTGAACCCAGCGTCGATGCGCTCCACTTCGTTCTGTCCGTTGGAGAGCGTCATCAACAAATCATTGACCACCGATGTCAAATCATTGCTGTCATTACTGGCCATGTAGGTCTGCAGGTCATCGAAGAAATCACCTTCCAACAGATTCTTCACGTTGAACATCGTGACGGTTACCGTCGGCAAGGAAAGTTTGAACTTCATCGTCCCAAGGTTCGCCGGGTTGGACAGGAAACTGTCTGAATACCCTTCCATCCCCAGCGACGCGCCACCAAGTCCGGTTGTCCTTACACTGGTTGCCGCATACGGCTCTGCGGTTAATGCGTAGGCCAACACGGAAGGTTGATAGGTATTCGCATCTCCCGCTGTAGAAGCAGCGAATGCCATACCCACCACGGAGACCAACAAGATACCAATCAATACGGTTTTTTTCATCATTTTCTTGCTCCTTCTGTGTCCCCCGTTACTCATCAGAACCGGAGGAGAACAAATCATCGATCAGATCATCAGTCAGATACTCACCGACCTGTGAGATTCCGATACCCACCGAATTCATGGAGCGAGCTACGCCCAGGGCGGCTTTGAGGCGCGTCTTGGCCTCTTCATCCACCGTCGGCAACTCCGGATAGACGATCGCATCACTTGCCGTCAACGTCCCACTTACCAACTTGGGATTGTTACTCAAGAAGGTTGTCACGGTGGTATAGGCATCATTTCCATACAACGAATTTGCTTCCGTAAACACCACTGACAGCAGATACGTCACCAACGTATTGGCGTCAATGCCCAATGTATCTTCATCAAATCCTTTGCCCTTTAACGTAGACAAACCGTAGATATCAATGGGAGCCATCCCCAACTGCATCGCCGCACGATACTGGGATTGGCGGGCGACAAAAGCATCCCACACATCTTCTGTGATAGAATAAACTCCTTCCGTCTTCTTCACTCCCATCGCGGAGAAGATCTTCGGCGCGATGGCGTTGATGGTGGAGATGTAAGAGGATGCATCCGTGAGGGAAACCGTTCCCCTGCTTCTTCCCGCAGAACGGGAAGAGGTGAATCCCGCAATCAGATCACCCAGATTGACTCCCGACATGAAATCACTGTTGGTGCTGCTCAACGCCGCCGTTGCTTTGGCCACCGTCGTCGCCTGGTCGATCAGATCCAACGCAGCCTGGATGGACGCGGAATCCGAAACATCCACACTGGTCAACGTGGAAGCAGCCTCAGCGATCAGATTGCTCATCGCTTGGGCAACCACCACATCGCCTTGGGTCATTTCGCCATCTGGAACAGTGTTCAGTGCCATGGAAGACAACAAAGAGGAAACAACTCTTTGTGTGGCTTCATCCATTCCAGAGGTAGAAAGGGAATCCTGAATTGCCGCAATGGTATCATTGACCACCAGGATCGTTCCATTTACCGCTGCTTGTGTATTCTCATCCTCTACCGCAGTACTCAGCGACGCCTTCAATGCCGCAGTAGAACTTTCATCCGCCAGCGCAGAGCTGAGGTTATTGGTCAATGTCGTGGTATCGGTTTGCGGGGCAAGGTAGGTTGTCGCGGTTGTGGTTACCGAGAGGGCAGTCGCACCTGAACCAATGGTTACCGTTGCAGAGACCGATTCACTCGCTCCAGTACTTGTTGAAGTCGCGGATGTCGCCACACTCGCCACCGCATCAACACTGGCGGTATCCACCGTGCTGGGGACCAGGCCATTTTCTTCGTAAATGTTGGTGGACATTCCTCCCATGAAAGAGGAAAGTTTGGTTCGAAAATCACTATCACAGGAAACGAACAACCCTGCGGCGCATGCAATCCCAAGAAGGGAAACCAGTATCCGTTTTCTCATAAACCACTCCTTCTATGAGACGTTTCGATGAGAGAAGGCGGACGCCCTCGTACACAATCCTATACGAGGAAGCTCGAAATGTCGAGGATTCCCCCATCATTCTTCCCCTTTTTCACATAAAAAAAGAAATTGTGAAGTTTTATTGATACAGATGTAGCTTTATCGAATCCTTCCCAACGACCCATTGGAGAGCGCCTGCTCCACTTCCCTGGCATACGGGATGGAAGGAGAAGCTCCCGGGCGTCCGATACAGACGCTACTTGCCGCCGTAGCGAAGGAGAGGCAATCCTTCACCGGCTCTTTCTTGGCGACACCGGCCAGGAAGAACCCGATGAACGTATCCCCCGCCGCCGTGGTGTCCACCACCGGCGCGTCCAGGTACGTCCCCATCTGGATCACCCCGTCCCCATCCTGGTAGAGCAGCCCCTGCTTCCCCAACGTCAGCACGATGGTGGTGCGGGGATACTTCCGTCTGAGTTCCGCGAGGATATCCGGGAACGACTGTTTCCCGCTGAGGGCGGCCCCCTCCACCTCGTTGACGAACAGCCAGTCGACCAAATCCAGCGGATAACCCTTCACTTCTTCATCCATCGGAGCGGCATTGAACGCGATCCGCATTCCCCTCTTGTGGGCAGCCTCCATGGCGTAGCCCACCAGGTTGACCTCGTTCTGCAGCAAAAGCACGTCATCCGGCCCGAAATGGGAAACGGCGGAATCAATGTATGCAGTGGTAAGCGCCTTGTTGGAACCCCCATACAAAAGGATGCAGTTCTGTCCGTTGTGGTCGACTTCGATGATGGTATGCCCGCAGGTCACCGGTGAAGTCTCCATCAACGAGACATCCACACCGCTTTCCACCAATGCGTCGCGGAGCATCTCCGACCCCTCGCCGAAGAATCCGGCATGGTACACCTCGCACCCCGCTTTGGCGGCGGCGATGCTCTGGTTCAACCCTTTTCCGCCACAGAAAACATGGAGACCCAACGAAGACTTGGTCTCCCCCGGCTTGAGGAACGCATCCACCGCATAGGTGTGATCCACATTCAACGACCCGATATTGAGGATTTTCATGCCACGAGTGTAGCACGAAAAACGGAGGGCGTGCACCCTCCGTTTCGGATTATCTTGTTCGTTGTCGTGTTATCCGCTTATTTGGAGAATACTTCCAGACGCTCGGACATCGGCAGCTTGTCCTTCGGCTCGGCCGTTTCATGCGGCTGACCAAACGGCATCTGCGCCAGCAGCTTCCAGGAGCCGGGAACCTTCCATGTCCGCTTCACCTGGTCGTCGATCAAGGGATTGTAGTGCTGCAGGGAAGCGCCCAAGCCAATGTTGGCAAGACCGATCCAGATGGCGTACTGCAACATGCCGTTGGCCTGCTGCGCCCAAACGGGGAAGTTGTCCTTGTACAGGGCGAACTGATCCATCAGATTCTGGGTGACCGCCGTATCCTCAAAGAACAACGCCGTGCCGTACCCGGCCTTGAACGCGTTGATCTTCTCTTCCGTCTGGCTGAAATGCTCCGCCGGAACAATCTTGCGAAGGGTTTCCATCACGATGTCACCCCACAGCCTGTCGTGGGCCTTCACCGAACAGCAGCACGATACGAGGGCTCTGCCCGTTGAACGCCGAAGGCACATAGGTCAAGCGCATGTTCGATGACCCCTTGGATCTCTTTCTGGGAGACAGAGATGTCTTTTCCGATCGCATAGATGGAGCGACGAGCTTCCATCGCCTGATTTAATGTATGATTAGCCATGTTATATACCTCATTCTCACCCAAGATAGCATATTTTGGGGCGAGCATCCATCAATCGGCCGTACCAGGCACGCTTCCCAGCCACATGGCCTGCCGGGCGAACAACTCGGTGAACTCCTGCACGACGTTGGAAACGGTCTGCAACGTGAACGCCGCATCGTTCTCCTTGCTCGGATTCACCTTGAGGTATTGCTGGTGGGCGTGCTCGATCATATCGAACAACGTTCCGGTGTATGGATGGATTTCCGGAGGGGTGGGATTCTGCAGAAGCAGACGGATGAAATACCACTTCAGACGCTTCTCGTAGCGCATATGCTCACGGATCGTCCCGGTGAAGGTGACGTTGTGGGGATAGGTGAACGCGTCCGTCGTGTAATGGCAGAGCTTTCCCAGATAGTAGAACGTCTTGATGTCGCTCTCCCCGGTGTACAGCAGATTGAACGTCAGATGTTGGATGGTACCGCATACATTGCGGTAGTTGTGGCCACGGAACCGTTCAACCGTCTTGAAGCCTCTCAGATAGGTGACGGGATTGTAATCAGGTTCGATGGAACCCAATTTGAAGAAGAATCGGCGCAAGGGGGATTGATCCCGCATGAACCATGATGCGAGGTACCGGCCAAGAGCCCAATGACAGAGCATTTTCATCGTCGAACCCCTCCTGCTCTTTATAGCGGAATTTCCTGTTTCATGTAAACAACAATCACGATGTTTTGTCATGTCATTTTTGCCCTTTGGTGATGAATTTCATTCATTTTTCATGAAAGGAGACGTGCACTCTTTTGTGATTTTTCCTTGCTTTCACAAAATCTTCCGTCTTCACAAACCAACGCCTTGCTGGCTATGATGACGATGGTGGGATGCATATGAAACGTGGCTTCGTCGTACTGCTCTGTGTGCTTCTCTCAGCGACTATCTTTGCGGGCAACACCACGAAGAAAGCGGAGACGCCCCAACAAGACATCCTGATCTCCATCGCCGTCCAGAACGGACCGGTGGAATTCACCGTGCCCTCCACCCAGACGACCCCACGCCAGACATCCTGCCATTTCGCCACGGTAATCCACGCGATTCTTCCCCACACTGGTCGGATCGCGCAAGAAAAATCCCGTTCCCGCCGTACCATCGCGTTGGTGACGGATCATACGCTGTACCGGCAGGAGAGCGGGTCCATACGTTCCCCTACCTCCATCGTTTCCTGACGCTCTTTTTTGGCTTGGAAGGGATACGTCTGTCCGTATCCATCATTTCGGCATAAGGAAACAATTCATGCAAACTTCAAGAGAGGCCCGGTTCTCCCGATGGCTCGTTGCGAACCATCTGGTGCCGGATACCGTGCATTGTACGGGAAAGGAACGCTTTCCCGAATGGCTCAGGGTCATCAACCACTGGGCGCACAAGATCATGCTGTACGTGGCGGAGATCGCCCTGGCCATGATGGTGGCCATCGTCTTCATGACCGTCATTCTTCGCTATTTCTTCAACACCGGCATCGGCTGGGCGGAGGAAGTACCCCGCCTGCTGGTCACCCTTTTCGCCTTCCTGGCCTGCGCCATCGGGGTGCGGGACCACATCCATATCTCGGTGAACGTCATCTACAATCTCTGCGGTCCCAAAGGCAAGTGGTGGTTCGACAAGTTCTCCGACAGCGCCATACTCTTCTGCGGGCTGTACATGCTGCTGTATGGAGGAGCGCGGATGATCAAGATGGCGGGTCTGCCAGGAACGCTTCCCATGACCGGATGGCCGGTCTGGATCCAGTACCTGCCTGTGCCCCTGGCGGGATTTCTCATCACCTTTGACTCGATCCTGTTCCTCTCCGGCGTCCTGAAGAAGGATGACCTGCTGTACAGCGAACAGGAAACGGATTACGTCGCGCTGGTCAAAGAACAGAAAAACCAGGAGGCCTCCACATGAGCATTACCGGACTTTCCGCACTGGTGTTGATGGGCGGCTTCTTCCTTCTGATGTTCCTCCACATCCCGGTGACCTTCGCCATGTTGATCGCCACCGTGGCTGCGGCAGCCCTCAGCGGACTGAACATCGCCACCCTGCTCTCCCCGATGCTGGATGGGGTGAGCAACTTCTCCCTGCTGGCCATCCCGTTCTTCATCCTGATGGGTGAGATCATGAGCGCCGGCAAAATCTCCGACCGGATCGTCGACCTGGCCAACCTGATCGTCGGCCGGTTCCGCGGAGGCCTGGCCTACGTCAACGTCCTGGATTCCACCTTCTTCGGCGGCATCTCAGGCTCGGCGGTCGCCGACGTATCCTCACTGGGGTCGGTCGTCATCCCGTTGATGGTCAAACAAGGATACAACCCGGAGTTCACCGTGGGACTGACCGTCACCACCGCCTGCCAAGGCGTGTTGATCCCTCCCAGCCACAACATGGTCATCTACGCGCTGGCAGCCGGAGGCGGCGTCTCCATCGCCCACATGTTCATGGGAGGCATTCTCCCCGGCCTCTGGCTGGGATTCTGCTTCATGGTGTACTGCTACTTCGCCGGGAAAAAATACAACTTCCCCAAGGGGGAGGTCATCGGACCGAATGATTCCGTCCGATGGGTCCGCATCCGAAAGAGTCCGGCGGGCACCAAATGGTCCAACACCCCGGATCCGGAAAGCTGGCGGATCCTTGCCAACCCGAAGTTCACCTGCACGGTAGGCAAACGGATGGGCATCGTCATCAACTCGGTGCTCCCCATGCTGATCATGGTGATCATCCTGGTAGGAGTCGGAGCCGGCATCTTCACCGCGACGGAATCAGCGGCCGTGGCGTGCGTCTACGCCTTCGTCCTTACCTACTTCATCCTCCGCTCTGACCGGATCAGCCATTTCCCTCAGGTGCTGAAGAACTCATTGAAAACATTGGCCACCGTACTCTCGTTGATCGCCACAGCCAAGGCGTTCGCCTTCATGATGACCTCGCTCCGCATCCCGGAGATGATCACCAACGGCCTGTTGACCCTGACGGACAACCGGACGCTGCTGCTGCTGATCATCAACCTGATGCTCCTGGTGCTGGGTTGCTTTATGGATATGGCCCCGCTTATCATGATCATGACGCCGATCCTCTTGCCGGTGGTCACCGGACCGATCATCCACATGAACCCGGTGCACTTCGGCATCATGTTGATCTTCAACCTGGCCATCGGGCTGTGCACGCCTCCGGTGGGCACGGCACTATTCGTCGGATGCGCCGTCGGGCACACCAGTCTGGAGAAGACCAGCAAAGCGACGTTGGGACTGTTCGGAACGATGGTGTTCGCCTTGATGGTCGTCACCTTCGTTCCCGGCTTCACCACGTGGATTCCGATGGAACTGTTCGGTTCCGTATAAGGAGGGGATATGCGATTTTTGCTTGAAGGCATCCAGGCGACGACAGGCGGGGACCTTGTCATGTACGCCGTCGGATGTATTCTGATCTTCCTGGCCATCAAGAAGAACGTCGAGCCGGCTCTGCTGCTGCCGATGGGCTTCGGGGCCATTCTGGTCAACATCCCACTCTCCGGCGCCGTCACCCAGACGATTGCCGGACTGGGCCCGGTGGAAGGAATCCTGGACTGGTTGTTCAAGGTGGGCATCCATGCGTCTGAGGCGATGCCGCTCCTTCTGTTCATCGGCATCGGCGCGATGATCGACTTCGGACCGCTTCTATCCAACCCGAAGTTGATCCTCTTCGGCGCGGCCGCCCAGTTCGGCATCTTCGCCACCATCACCTGTGCCGCACTGTGGGGCTTCTCCCTTTCCGACGCCGCGTCCATCGGCATCATCGGAGCGGCGGACGGCCCGACGGCCATTCTGGTCAGTCAGGTACTGCACAGCGCCTACGTCGGCCCGATCGCCGTGGCGGCCTACTCGTACATGGCTTTGGTGCCGATCATCCAGCCGATGGCCATCAAACTGGTGACGACGAAGAATGAACGGCGCATCCGTATGCCGTACAATCCTCAGTCCGTCTCCAAGACGGCCCGGGTTCTGTTCCCCATCATCGTCACGATGATCGCCGGCTATGTGGCCCCATCGTCCATCAGTCTGGTCGGCATGCTGATGTTCGGGAACCTGCTCAGGGAATGCGGAGTGCTTGACTCGCTCTCCGACACCGCCCAGCACGCGTTCTCCAACAGCATCACGCTGCTGTTGGGACTGACCATCGCCAGTACGATGAAAGCGGAAGCGTTCGTCAACCTGCAGACGGTGATGATCCTCGCCCTGGGCTTGCTGGCGTTCGTGTTCGACACGATGGCCGGATGCCTGTTCGCCAAGTTCCTCAACCTGTTCACCAAGAACAAGATCAACCCGATGGTCGGGGCGGCGGGAATCTCCGCCTTCCCGATGTCGGCGCGGGTCATCCAGAAAATGGGGTTGAAGGAAGATTCACAGAACCACCTGTTGATGCACGCCGTGGCGGCCAACGTAGCCGGACAGATCGGCTCGGTCGTCGCCGGAGGCGTCATCCTCTCGTTGGTTCCCCGATTCCTCTAGGAGGCACATATGGATACGGTACACGCATCCCTGATATTGATGGGAGAAGGCATGGCGGCAATCTTCGTCGTCATGCTGTTGATCCTCGCCGCCATCAAAGTGATGGGGCATCATCACAAAGACTGAACGGAACGGGCGTCCCATTGGGGCGCCCACTTTGCTTACCGAAAATACCGGTACGCCCCTCGGAACAAGGCGTCATCCGGACGATACGGCGTATTGCGGTACAGGTTGGTTCCGTACCGCTCGCTGTGCGCCATCCGGCCGAACACCCTTCCATCCGGGCTGGTGATCCCTTCGATCGCCCAGAGCGACCCATTGGGATTGTCCGGAAGATGCATCGTCGCCTCCCCGTCTTCGCTCACATACTGCGTGGCGATCTGCCCATTCTTTTGCAACTCCTCCAATACCGACCGAGGGGCGACGAACCTCCCTTCCCCATGGCTGATGGGAAGCAGATCCACCTGTCCGACCCGTTTTTCGGAAAGCCACGGGGAGAGCACCGAGCACACCCGGGTACGGACCAGCATGGACTGGTGGCGCCCGATGGGATTGAACGTCAACGTCGGACTCTTCTCCGTCACATCGCAGATTCTCCCGTAGGGCAGCAACCCCAGCTTGACCAACGCCTGGAACCCGTTGCAGATACCCCCGACCAGCCCCCCCCGTTGATCCAACAGGCGACTGACCTGTTCGGAAATCTCAGGATTGCGGAGGAACGAAGCGATGAATTTCCCCGACCCATCCGGCTCATCGCCACCAGAGAACCCTCCGGGGATGAACAGCATCTGGCTGTCCGCCAACGCCTTGGCGAAGATTTGGGCGCTTTGCTCCACCGCCCTCTTATCCAGGTTCCGGACCACCAACACCTTGGGACGGAACCCCGCCTCGGAAAGCGCCTTGAAGAGATCCATCTCGCAGTTCGTCCCGGGAAAGACAGGGATCACCACGGTGGGACGGACAGAGGCCTCAGGCGCATGGGTGCACACGCACCGCTTCGGACTGGTGATGGTCTCCACCGGTTCGGCACCCTTGTCCGCCATGCGTGGATAGATAGGTTCCAGCGCCCCTTCCCATGCCCGCTCGGCTTCCCTGAGGTCAAGGTCGATCCCCCAGCCGGTTAGCCGGTATGCGGTGGTCGTAGTCCCGATCACCGGAAACACGGAATCGACGGAAGCATCCAATTCCAACACCAACGCCCCATACCGGGGGGGGAACAAATCCGCTTCGGTAGTCACTTCCACGCCGATGGCATTGCCAAAGGCCATCACGCACAGCGCTTCGGCAAGCCCGCCCGAGCCCAACGCCCGGGCGCTGTACACCTCCCCCTGTTCCATCAACTGATGGATTTCCCGATACATCCCGGGAAGATCCTCACGCTCACAGAGGACGATCTGGTGGCCTGCCTGCTGGAAATGATCCAGCACCACATTCCGGGCGTCATGCATCGCCACGGCGAAGCTGACCACCGTCGGAGGCACGTCCATCGAACCGAACGTTCCGCTCATCGAATCCTTCCCGCCGATGGCCCCCACCCCGAAGGACAGTTGGGCGGAGAACGCTCCCAGCAGCGCCGAAGTGACCGCGCCCCATTTCTCCGGCGCATCAGGCTTTCCGAAGAACTCCTGCAGGCTGAGCCACGCGCCGGAAATATCGCACCCCGCGGCGACCAGCTTGGAAAGGCTCTGGATCACCGCCATACGGCCACCCAGGAATGGATTCCGCTTGGTCAAGGCGGGATCCCCGCCCCAGGCCATCACCGAACAGGCATTGGTCCGTCCCGACGTGGGAAGCAGGGCGCACATCACCTGGGCCGGCGTCTTCTGCCGCCGACCGCCGAACGGCATCAACACCGTACCGGCGCCGATGGTGGAATCAAACCGTTCGGACAATCCCTGTTTGGAACAGACATCCAGGCGGGAAAGAAGTTGCAGCACCGCCTGGTTGGAAGGAGAATTCACCGAAGAAGTCATTGCGTTGGGCATGGGAATCTTCACCACGGCATGCTTCACCGCACCATGGCTGTCCAGGAACGAACGGGCGATATCCACGATGACCTGTCCACCCTTATGCATCACCAGACGCTGGCTGTCGGTGACGACGGCAACAGCCGTCGCCTCCAGATTCTCCCGAGCCGCCAACGCGCGGAAGCGATGCACGTTTTGGGCATCCACCACCACAGCCATCCGTTCCTGGCTCTCGCTGATGGCCAGTTCCGTCCCGCTGAGGCCCTGGTACTTCACCGGCACCTTGTCCAGGTCGATCTCAAGCCCATCGGCAAGCTCCCCGATGGCAACGGACACCCCGCCGGCACCAAAATCGTTGCACCGCTTGATCATCCGGCTGACCTGGGGATCACGGAAAAGCCGCTGGATCTTCCGCTCCTCTGGAGCGTTGCCTTTCTGCACCTCCGCCCCGCACTGCTGCAGCGAACTGCCATCGTGCCGCTTGGATGAGCCGGTGGCCCCACCGCACCCGTCCCGTCCGGTCCTTCCTCCCACAAGAAGCACCACGTCTCCCGCCTGGGGCTCCACCCTGACCACATGGTCGGCGGGAACCGCTCCGATGACCGCACCCAGCTCCAGATGTTTGGCGCGGTAATCGGGATGGTACAGCTCATCCACCAGACCGGTGGCAAGCCCCACCTGATTGCCGTACGAACTGTAGCCCCTGGGCCGCGGTGACGGCCAGTTTGTGCTGGGGAATCCGGCCGGGAAGCGTCGCTTCCACCGGTTCCCGCGGGTCTCCGCACCCGGAGATCCGCATCGCCTGGTAGACGTATGCCCTGCCGGAGAGGGGGTCCCTGATCGCCCCGCCGATGCAGGTCGCAGCCCCGCCGAACGGCTCGATCTCCGTCGGATGGTTGTGTGTTTCATTCTTGAAGAGAAGCAGCCACGGCGCCCCGTCCACCACCACCTTCACCGTGCACGCGTTGATCTCCGGACTCTCATCCAGCGTGGTGAGCAAGCCCCGTTTCTTCAACGCTTTCGCCCCGATGGTGGCGATGTCCATCAATGTCACCGGAGACGTACGGTGAAGTTCGTTTCGGACCGTCTGGTATTCCTCCCACGCCGCCTTCGCCTGGGAATCCTCGATCTCAACCTCATCCAGATGGGTGGAGAACGTGGTGTGCCGGCAGTGGTCGGACCAGTACGTGTCGATGACCCGCATCTCCGTCGCCGTGGGATCGCGCCGGACGGAACGGAAATAGTCCCGGACGCAGGACAGGTCGGCGTCATCCATGGCAAGGCTCCATCGCTTCCGCTCGGCATCCAGGTCCTGGCTGTCCACAAACCCATGAAGGACCGGTTCGGCCGCCACGGCGTTCTGCTCCGTGGCAAGCGTTGTGGGAAGATCCATGGAGGCTTCCCTGCTGTCCACCGGGTTGATCACATACGCCTTGATGCGCGCGACATCCGCTTCGGAGAGCGTCCCGTACAGGTAGTACAGCAGGGCGCTTTTCACCACCGGCCGCTCTCCCTGGCTCATCAGCTGAATGCAGCACTCCTGCAGAGTCGGACCGTTGATCGAACTGACCGGGCAACGCCTCCACGGCAAACACCACCGCACCGGAGATGGAGGGCATCTGCTGTGACCAGAGGTCGACCTGCGGCTCGGAAAACACCTTCTGCGCAGCCTGGAGGAACATCGTCCTCATCCAACCCCTGCACATCGTACCGTTTGACCATCCGCAGCCCGGTCAGCCGAGAGACTCCCAGGAACGAAACGATGTCTTCCTGAGGGATGCCTCCGCCTGCCGGAACTCCGGCCTCTTCTCCACAAACACCCGTCGGACCATCATTCCCCCAACAGCGCCCGGCGACCAATGTCCTGGCGCAGATACCGTCCTTCGAACGAAACCTTTTCCGCGGCCCGGTAGGCCGCGGTAATGGCTTCTCTGAGCGTCGGCGCGGTTGCCGTCACATCCATCACCCGACCGCCACTGGTCAAAAGCTTTCCACCCACCTTCTTCGTCCCGGCATGGAACAACAGCGCCCCATCCGTTTCCCCGATGGTGATCTCCCTGCCCCCCTGATACGAGCCAGGATATCCGCCACTGCAGAGCACAACAGAACAGGCCGCCTGGGTGGAGAAACGCACATCTTTGCTCTTCAGTGAGCCTGAGCGTACCTTCTCCATCACGGAGAGCAGGTCACTCTCCAGCAGGGGAAGCACCACCTGCGCTTCCGGATCCCCGAAACGGCAGTTGTACTCGATGACCTTCGGACCATCGGGGGTGAGCATCAGACCAAAGTACAGGCACCCTTTGAACGGACAGCCTTCGCTTCGCATCGCTTCCACCGTGGGAAGGAAAATCGTTCTCATCGCCTGGTCGGCCACCTGTGGGGTGTACCAGGGATTGGGCGCCACCGCCCCCATCCCGCCGGTGTTCGGGCCGACATCCCCGTCCCCGACCCGTTTGTGGTCCATCGAGGAGACCATCGGCACGATGGTCTTTCCGTCGGTGAACGACAGGACGGACACCTCCGGTCCGGTAAGAAACTCTTCGATGACCAAGGTTTTCCCACTCTCTCCGAACGCCCCATCTTCCATGGCCCGTCGGACGGCTTGCTCCGCCCCTTCCCTGCTCTGGGCGATCACCACACCCTTGCCAAGCGCCAGCCCGTCCGCCTTGATGACCAAGGGAAGCGGAGCCTTTTGTACGTACGCCAGCGCTTTGGGAAGATCGGTGAAGATTTCATAGGATGCGGTGGGGATGTGGTATTTCCACATCAGATTCTTGGCGAACGCCTTGCTTGCCTCAATCCTGGCCGCCTTCCGGTCCGGACCGAAACAGGGAAAGCCTGCGTCTTCCATCACATCAACAAGACCGGAAGCCAGGGGATTGTCCGGTCCGACCACCACGAAACCGATCTGGTGGCTCCGGGCGAAATCAACCAAGGCGGGAAAATCCATCACCCCGATGGGAACGCTCTCTTCGATGCCTCCGTTCCCGGGAGCGCAGTACACCCGCCCGACATCCTTGCTACGTTTCAGCGCCCAACAAAGCGCGCTCTCCCGTCCGCCTCCACCGACCACCAGGACATCCACGGCAACCTCCTCAGTGATGGAACAACCGGATCTTGTTGCAGACCATCACGATATGATGCTCATCACACGCCTTGACCACATCCTCGTCCCGCAGCGATCCGCCCGGCTGGACGATGTAGTCCACGCCGCTCCGGGCCGCCCGGTCGATGTTGTCCCGGAATGGGAAGAACGCGTCGCTGGCAAGCGCCACGCCCCGCACATGGGACAGATACTCCACCTTCCGCTGGTGGCTCATCGGCTCGGGCAACACGGAGAAATACGCCTTCCACGCATCCCCTTCATCCAACCGAGTCTCCGGCTCATCAGCCAGGTACTGCTCCACCGCGTTGTCCTTCTCGTTACGGGAAAGGGAAGGAAGGAACGGCAGGGAAAGCACCTCTTCGCTCTGGCGCAGATGCCACAAGTCCGCCTTGACACCGGAAAGCCGGGTGCAGTGGATCCTGCTCTGCTGACCCGCCCCCACTCCGATGGTCTGGCCGTGTTTGGCGTAGCAGACCGAGTTGGACTGGGTATACTTCAGGGCGATCATGGCGACGATCAGATCGCGTTTGGACGCCTCGGGGATATCCTTGGCCATGGTGACCACCGGAGTGAGCACCGACTCGTCCAGCACCACGTCGTTGCGCTTCTGCTCGAACCAGATGCCGAACACTTGGCGGCGCTCGATGGGATCGGGCTGGTAGGCGGGATCGATGGCAAGAACGGTGTACGCCCCATTTTTCTTTTCTTTGAGCAGCGCCAACGCATCCTCGTCATACCCCGGGGCGATGACGCCATCGGACACCTCACGCTTGATGCACTTCGCCGTGGACAGGTCGCACACATCGGAAAGGGCGACAAAGTCCCCGAAGCTGGACATCCGGTCGGCCCCACGGGCACGGGTATACGCCACGGCCAGCGGGGAGAGCTCCGTCTTTGCGGGAATGAAGTACATCTTCCGTTCCTTCTCGTCCAGCCCAACGGCCACGGCAGCCCCGGCGGGACTGACATGCTTGAACGAAGTGGCTGCGGGCAGTCCGGTTGCCGCCTTCAGCTGGGAGACCAGCTGCCAACCGTTCAATGCGTCCAGCAGGTTGATGTACCCCGGCCTACCGGAGAGCACCGTCAGGGGAAGATCCCCGTTTTCCATGAAAATCCGAGCCGGGCTCTGGTTCGGGTTGCATCCATACTTCAATCCAAGGCTTTGCATCACATTCCCTCCCGTGCATTGCAGATGATCTGACGAAACGAAGAAGACGACCGGTCGATCGTCCGAACCACCAGCGAGATCCGGTTGTCCCGATCCAGCGCGTCCCACAGCCCCGTGGCGATCCCAGAAGCGTCCCCATGCACCCGGCATTCCCGGGGCTCTCCGGAGAACGACGGAAGCGGAGATCCATCATGGTCATAGGTGTGGATCAGATGGGCCACTCCCGGCTGGGGCGTATAGCTCCAGGACGGCCGGTCGCACTGATCATCCTTCTTCCTGAGGATGGAAATCTCATAGGAAAAGACCGGATCCAGATGGAGCACGGCGCTGATACGCGGCGTGTAATGGGGAGCGTCCGGCTCGTACCGCCGCGTCCGCAACGCCTCAGAAAACGACGAACCCGCCTCCAGCCCCTGGACGATGGTGTCCGTCTGATCCCCGTTGGTCACCACCACATCGTGGCCCCACCGACGCAACCGCCCGGTAGATGATCAGGCTGGGATCGGAAACCAGCGCCGGATCATACGGCCGGGTGAACAGGTCGGGACCCTCGGCCCGAAACACCCGGTTTCGGCTCTGCGCCGACCGTCCCATGATGAAATAGGCGAACAGTGGTTCGCCCTCTTCGGTTTGTCCGACCAGAATCCCCCGACCGGGATACCGGTTCCCCTGCAACAATGTTTCCAGTTCGTTCATGCCATACCCCTGCATACCTGTTCCGCCGCCCGTGGCAGCAGCACCCACTCCGCCTGTTCCATCACTCGCTTCTGTAGGATCTCCGGCGTATCCCCGTCCTGTACCTCAACCGCCTTCTGGGCGATGATCTCCCCGCCATCGGGAATCTCATTGACGAAGTGCACCGTCGCTCCGGTCACCTTGACCCCGCGGGCCAGAACCGCCTGGTGGACGATGAGCCCATAATAGCCTTTCCCGCAAAAACTGGGAATCAACGACGGATGCACGTTGATCATACGGTGAGGAAAGTGTGATACGAACGCCGGACTGAGGATGGACAGGAAGCCGGCCAGGATCACCAGGTCGGCATCCCCCACCGCTTCAAGCAACAGACGCTCGAACGTCTCCTGCCGTTTTCCTTTTCTGGCAACCACCTGGGCGGGAACGCCATGGTCCTTGGCCCTGACCAACGCAAAAGCGTCCGGGCGGTCGGCGATCACCTTGACGATCCGACCATGGGCAAGAACCCCGTGTTTCTCGGCGTCCAACAGCGCCTGCAAATTGGTGCCGCCTCCGGAGCAGAGGACGACGATCCGCTTCACCACAGCTCGACCCCCTTCTCCCCGTCGACGATCTCCCCCAGCCGATAGGATCCCGGAACGACGGAAAGCGCCGCCTCGGCATCCTGTTTGGCGACGATGACGATCATCCCCACCCCCATGTTGAACGTGTTGAACATATCCCGTTCCGAAACGTTCCCCACCCGTTGGATCAACGGGAAGATCGGTGGAATCCTCACATCCTTTTCCCGGATACGGATCCGCTTTCCCTCCGGCAGGCACCGGGGCATGTTCTCCTGGAACCCTCCACCGGTAATATGGGCGGCGGCCTTGACGGTCACCCTGAGAGGCGAGCTCCAACAGCGGCTTGACGTAGATCACCGTCGGGGTGAGCAGCACCTCCCCAAGCGTCCTGCCCCCCAGTTCCGGATACTGCTTCTTTACCGCTTCAGGATGAGCATCCAGCCCAAAGACCTTGCGCACCAGGGAGAACCCGTTGGAATGGACGCCGCTGGACGGGAAGCCGATGACCACATCCCCGGCCTGCATGGTACTCCGGTCAAACAGCTTCCCCTTCTCCACCACGCCGACGGAGAAACCCGCAAGATCATATTCATCGGGAGGATAGAAGCCCGGCATTTCCGCCGTCTCCCCGCCGACCAGTGCGCATCCGGCCTGCCGGCACCCTTCGGCCACTCCCTTGACGATCGCCTCGACCTTCAGGGGATCCAGATGTCCCAAGGCGATGTAGTCCAGAAAGAACAACGGCTTGGCGCCGCAGGTGATCACGTCGTTGACACACATGGCCACGCAGTCGATGCCCACCGTATCGTGCCTGTCCATCAGAAACGCGAGCTTCAGCTTGGTCCCCACCCCATCGGTGCCGCTTACCAGCACCGGATGCCGGATCGTTTCATCCAGCTCAAACAACCCGGAGAAATCCCCGATGCCGGACAGGCATCCGGGAATCATCGTCGACGCGGCATGCCGCTTGATCAACTCGACAGCCTGGTAGCCCCGGGTGATGTCCACCCCGCTGTCCCGATAGCTGTCACTGTGGCTTTCATTGTTCATCGCTCGCCCCCTCGGCCAACCGGTCCTTGCCCAGCGGAGTCTCCGGGGAAACCGGATAATCCCCGCTGAAACAGGCCGTACAGAATCCTCCGACATCCGGATGATCACTCAGTTTCGTCACGTTCTCCACGGAGAGGAACCCCAACGAGTCCACATCCAGCAGGCGCCGCATCTGTTCGTCGGAGTACCGGTAGGCGAACAGCTGGCTGGAGGAGTCGATGTCCGTGCCGAAATAGCACGGATGGAGGAACTTCGGCGCGGAAGAACGGAAGTGCACTTCCTTCGCCCCGGCATCCCGAAGCAGCCGGACGATCCGCCGGCTGGTCGTCCCACGGACGATGGAATCGTCGATCAACACGACCCGCTTGCCTTTGACCGTCGAGGAGACCGGGTTGAGCTTGATGCGCACCTGGTCCTCCCGGTTGCCCTGCCCCGGCTGGATGAACGTCCGGCCGATGTACTTGTTCTTGATGAATCCGATGCCGTACGGAATGCCGCTCTGTCGGCTGTATCCGATGGCCGCGTCGATGCCGCTGTCCGGCACCCCGATGACCACATCGGCCTGGGCGGGATGCTCCAGGGCCAGAAACGCACCGGCGCGGAGCCGTGCAATATGCACCGAAATGCCGTCCACCAAGGAGTCCGGACGGGCGAAGTAGATCAACTCAAACACACAGAGACGCTTCGGCTTGGTACCGCAGAACGTCCGATGCGACGAAAGCTTCCCATCCCGCACCGATACGATCTCCCCCGGCTCCACATCCCGGAGGAACGTGGCCCCCACGGCATCCAGCGCGCAGCTTTCCGACGCGAAGACGTACCCGCCTTCGGGAAGCGTGCCGATGCACAGCGGCCGGAATCCAAAGGGATCCCGGACGGCAAGCAGGGAGGAACGGGTCATGATGACCAAGGAGTACGCCCCCTTGATCACCTGCATCGTCTTTTCCATCGCTTCCTCGATCGTCGGGGTGGTGAAGCCTGCTCCGGGTGAGGATGTAGGCGATCACCTCGCTGTCGCTGGTCGTGTGGAAGATCGAGCCTTCCAGCTCCAGACTGCGCCGCAGCATGGCGTCATTGGTCAGGTTCCCGTTGTGGGCCAGTACCAGCGAGCCCTTCAGATGGTCCACCACCAGCGGCTGGACATTGCTCAGTTTCCCGCTACCCGTCGTACCGTAGCGGGCGTGGGCCACCGCCATCGAACCTTGTCCGAGCCTTTCAGAGACCTCTGGTCGAAGACATCGTGGACCAGGCCCAGGCCCTTGTGCGTCGTGATGGCCCCATCCCGGTTCACCGCGATGCCACATCCTTCCTGACCACGGTGCTGCAGGGCGTACAGGGCGTAGTACGCCTTGTCCGCCACATCCCCCTGGGCGGGAAGCCACATGCCGAATACCCCGCACTCCTCGTGGAGTTCCGCCATGATTAGGCTCCCATCAGGCGCAGAAGCACCTCGTCGTACGCTTCCTCCACGCCACCCATGTCCCTGCGGAACCGGTCTTTGTCCAGCTTCTTGCCCGTCTTTGCGTCCCAAAACCGGCAGGTGTCCGGGGAAATCTCGTCGGCCAGAATGATCGTCCCGTCGGGAAGCCGGCCAAACTCCAGCTTGAAATCGACCAGCTGGATCCCCACCCCGGCGAGATACTGGGAAAGAATCTCGTTGATCCGGAAACTGTACGTGGCGATGGTCTCCAGTTCTGCGGGAGTGGCCAGATTCATTGCGGCGATGTGGTACTGGTTGACCATCGGATCCCCCAGCTCGTCGTTCTTGTAGGAATACTCCAGCACCGTCCGGGAAAGCTTCGTCCCTTCGGCAAGCCCCAGCCGCTTGGACAGCGAGCCGGCGGCGATGTTGCGGACGATCACCTCAAGCGGCACGATGGACACCTTCTTGCACAGCGTCTCCCGATCAGAGAGCTGCTTGACCACATGGGTGGGGATCCCTTTGTCGGAGAGGAGCTCCATCAAATGGTTGCTCACCTTGTTGTTCACCACCCCTTTGCCGGCGATCGTCCCTTTCTTCAGGCCGTTGAACGCCGTCGCGTCATCCTTGTACTGGATGATCACCAGATTCGGATCGTCCGTGGCAAATACTTTCTTCGCCTTCCCTTCATACAACTGCTGGTTTTTCTGCATCACTACCCCCTCATATGCAAACAGGGTTTCCGTTACGAGCGGAAACCCTGTTCTACGGTTGCGTTTTCCTGGAGCACCGCAGCCTTCATCCGGCTGCGCTCCGTGGTGAGCTTTGCGGTAAGATCCGGCTCGCCAAGGGCCAGAATCTCAGCGGCAAGGTATGCTGCGTTCTTGGCGCCATCCACCGCTACGGTGGCCACCGGGATGCCGCTGGGCATCTGGACGGTGGAAAGCAGCGCGTCAATCCCCCCAAGGCTGGCGGAGATGGGCACGCCGATCACCGGAAGAATGGTGTTTGCGGCGATCACGCCGGCAAGGTGCGCCGCCATACCGGCACAGGCGATGATCACCCCCACACCTTTTTCAACGGCGGTGCGGGCGAACGCGATGGCCTCATCCGGTGTGCGATGGGCGCTGTATACCTGTACGGTGAACGGGATTCCCAACGAGTCCAGGACATCCGCGGCCTTCCGTGCAACGGAAAGATCACTGGCGCTCCCCATGACAATGGCGATGGTTTTCATACTTCCTCGTGGTGTGTTGATGCCACCATCCTACCGGGAAGTGCTGTTGCGTGACAAGCAGTTTTGCAACAAAAACACAGAAAACATCGTAACTTTGCAACAGCTCTGCAACAAACAAGGCAAGAGAAAAGGGCGTCCGCCGGGACGCCCCTTTCCGTTACATCCGAATCTCCTTCCGCTGAAACAGCACGTACCCCAGTGCGAAAACCAGAATCACCGACGCGAAGAACGCCGTCATCTGCGGCCAGATCAACAGGACGCTCTGTCCGAACGGCAGAGGGTTGCCCATCATCGCGCCCTGCACCTGGGAGAACAGCACCACCCCCAAAGAGCGGGTCGTCGGGCTGAGCATGGCGACGGACGCCTCCACGTACAGGTTGTACGGGCTGAAACGTCCCAACGCGACGGAAAGCTTCGCCGCCGTGTACTCATCCCCACCGCTGGCAAGAACCGCCACCACCTGGCTGATCATCGGCCAGAAGATCATGAAGAACAGCCACAGGGCGATGGAAACCAACGCCGAGACGGCGCTCTGCCGGAAGATGATGGACATCGTCATGGCGATCATGTACCACAGGAGCCCGTACAGCAGGGTGATCACATAGTACATCAACGCCCGGGCGATCTGCTCCCCTGTCGGCGGCACGCCGAGGAAGAACATGGCGCACCCGATGACCAAAAGCCACAGGGCCAAAAGCACCACACCCATGGCGACCAACGCGCCCAAGGCCTTCCCGAAGAGCAGCACATCCCGGTAGATCGGCTGGGACAGCAACCTGCCCAACGTCCGGTTCTGGTATTCGCTGTTGATGGCGTCAAACCCCAGGGCGATGCCGGTCAGCGGCACCAGAAACGAAATGAACGACATGAACGACGGGATGGGGTTCTGCGCGATGGTGAACAGGGAGAGCAGCATGTAGGAGTCCTCCCCGACATACGAGCGGAGCGTCCGCGTCGCCACGTACAGGCTGGAGCCGGCCGTCAGCAGAATCAAAATCATCAGCACGACCATTCTGACGCTGCCGGTATACTCGCCCAGCTCCTTGACGAACACCACGTCCAGTCCGGTCAACGCCGAACCTTCACGTTCCTTGCTCTTCATGGCTCACCTCCTCGAACGCATGCTGGTAGATATCCCCCAGCGAATGGTACAGCAACGACAACGACATCAGGTTCTCCCCGCTGGCGAATACCGCCTGGGAGACCTTGGCCCGAAGATCGGTGGCGCACTGCAACACCCAATGGGACGAATCCTTGCGCTCCACCTTCCCCACCCCTTGGATGGCGGAGAAGACGGGAAGCAGATCCTTGTCCCCATCCACCTGCACCTCCACCAGCTTGTCCGGACCGAAGTACCGGCGGGACAACTCGTCCAGCGAGCCGTAGCCGATCAACTTGCCTTGGGAGAACAGGCCGACACGGTCACAGACGGACTGCACCTCGTCCAGCTGGTGGCTGGAGATGAGGAACGTCATGCCCTTCTGTTCCTTCAGCGTGCGGATCATCTGCAGAAACTCGGAGGTGCTCTGCGGATCCAACCCTGGGTCGGCTCGTCCAGAATGGCGATCTTCGGCTGTTTGACCAGAATCTCGGCCAGACCCAGACGGCGCTTCATACCGTGGGAGAACGTCCGGGCCTTGTCATGCATCCGGTCGGTCAGCCGCACCGCGTCGAACGCCTCTTCGATCCGCTTCTTCCGCTCATCGGCATCCAAACCGAGGAACCGGGCGGTGTAGTCCACGTTGCCATAGGCGCTCATCGTGTCGTAGAACCCGATGTCATCCGGCATGTAGGCCACCTGCCGCTTGACGGACAGCGGCTTGCGGAACGGATCGCACCCAAGCACGCTGACCGCCCCGGAGGTCGGCTCCAACAGCCCGAGGAGCATCAAGATCGTCGTCGTCTTGCCCGAACCATTGGGTCCGAGCAGACCGAAGACCTCGCCCTCCGTCAGGCTGAACGATATGTCATCCACGGCGGAGACACCCTTGACGTACTGTTTGGTCAGGTGCTCCACCGAAAGGATTTCCTTTTTCTCCATGCTTCAGCCTCCTACCGACGGCCGAATTTCTTCACCGCGAAGACCAGAAGCACCGCAGCCGCGGCGATGATGATCACCGACACGATGCCCCACAGCGACGAGGTGCGCACCGTGATGCGGTACTGCTCGGAGATGTTGCCGGAGTTTTCCGAAGAAGCGGAAAGCGTCAGGCTGTAGTCACCGGTCAGCGCTTCAGAAGACGGACGGATCGTCGCCTTGACCGTCGTGGTGTCCCCCGCAGCCAGGCTTTCCACCGTGGATGGGTTGAACGTCACGTTCCAGTTGGACGGCGTCGACGAACTCAGCTTGATGCCCGACGCGTCCGCCGTGCCGCTGTTCTTCAGCTCCAAGTCAAACACCTTGTCCTTGCCGGCGACCGCAGTGCCGGAAAGCAACCCTCCCTTGCCGGTCAACGAAAGCCTTGCCTGTCCCTGCACTTCCAGATTCTCCGTGACGAACGCGCTGGCTTCCGAGCTCTTGGCCGTCACCGTGACGGGATAGGTTCCTTCCTTCACCCCCTGGGACGGTGTGACCGTCACCTTGATGGTCTCCGACGCGCCCGCCTTGACGGAAAGCGTATTGACGTTCCCCGTACCGTATGCCTGGCTGAACTTGGCGGAGAAGCCATCAGGAAGCTTGGCGTACAGGTCGACCAACGTCTCCGTCGCGCTGTTGTTGCGCAGTTCCACCTGGAAGACGAAATCGGAATCCGGGGAACCCTTGACGGACGGCAGTTCGGTGGACAGAGCCAGACGCTGCGGCAGTTTCTTGCCAAGCGAGACGGTCAGCGGCAGCGTGTACGAGACACCGTCCTGTCCTTTGGCCACCACGTTGAACGAGTAGGTCGAACCGGTCTTCGCCTCATCGCCGGGGATCACCCACAATTGGATGGTAGCGCTCTGCTCCGGCTCGGCGAACACCGCGTCAACCAACGCACCCCCGCCGACGAACTGGGAATCCCAGCCATCCGGCAACCCTTCCACGGAAAGGTTGACCCGCTGCGGAGCGAGATTGTAGTTGCGTACCGTAAGATTGAACGTGATCATCGACGTATCACTGACGTTCAATGAGGGGTAGGTCGTCGAAACGGACAACCCCTGGTACTCGGCGAACACGCATCCTGCGGACAAAGCCAGCAGGAGCCCCAACATCACACCAAATCGAACCTGTTTGCGAACCATACGTATTCCTCCATACGTGCTTTCACGTCAAAAGAAATACACAGGCTTGGTCAAATCGTCAACTTTGTGATAACCGACAGTTGTAGTGTGTTTGTCTGGGAAAAGAGAGAAACACCATCAAAAACGTCACGACATCATGGCATCTGTTGACAGTCGTCACAGATTCCACCGTTTCTTCACATTCACCTTTGACGCTTCATATGAACATCGTGCAACTTCAGGCGCTTGTACGTTTTGACGATTCCTTCCAGACGCCGCTTGCACAGATGGAACGCCGGAACCAGGAAGCAGTCGGCCAGAATCCACGCCACGGGAGAGGCAAAGCAGACGGCGGGGAAGCCCCAGACGGGGACGAACACCAAGGCAACGACGCTCCGGGCGATCATCTCGAACACCCCGGAGAGGATGGCGAACGTCCCGAACCCCATCCCCTGGATCATGAACCGGTAGATGTTCACCCAGGCAAGGGGGAAGTAGAACAGGCTGTTGATAATCAAGAACAGGTGGGATTCGTCTCGGATCTGGTCCTGTCCTGCGCTGAGGAACAGCATGCTGAGATCGCCGCCCCAGAAATACATCACAGCGAACGCCGCTGCCGAATACAGCGCCGCAACCAGCGAGCAGTCCAGAATACCGGTCCTCAGTCGGTCAAACTTCCCCGCACCGGTGTTCTGGCCTCCGAAGGTGGCCATCGTTGTCCCCATGGCGTCAAACGGCGTGCAGAAGAACAGGCTGATGCGCGAGCCGGCTGTCACGGCGGCGACGGCGGAGGAGCCCAATGAGTTGACGGACGCCTGGAGAATGACGCTCCCGATGGCCGTGATGGAATACTGCAGCCCCATCGGCACGCCGTTGGCGCAGAGCGGTTTCCACAATGCCGTCCGCACTTTCTTCTCATCCGCCGTGGAATTCAGCACGGGATACTTGCGCTTCATGTACCACAGGCAGGCGAATCCGGAGACTCCTTGGGAAAGGATCGTGGCATAGGCCGCACCCGCCACATCCCAGTGGAAGACCAGGATGAACAAGAGATCCAGGAAAATGTTCAGAACGGAGGAGAAGACCAGGAAGTACAGCGGCGTCTTGCTGTCCCCCAGCGCACGGATGATGCCGGAGACCATGTTGTACAGGATGGACAGCGGGATGCCCAGGAAGATGATGCGGATGTAGATCGTCGCCCGGTCCATGATGTCGTCCGGCGTGGACAGCAACGCCAAAAACGGCCGGCAGGTCAGGACGGTCAGCACCGTCATGCCGATGGAGAACAGGATACACAGCTGTTTGGTATTGGACACGTACTTGCGCATCAACGAATAGTCCTTCGCCCCGAACCGTTGGGCGATGGGGATGGTGAAGCCTGCGCACAGCCCCATGCAGAATCCGTTGATCATGAAATTCATCGAACCGGTCGAACCGACGGCCGCCAATGCCGCAACTCCCAGGCTTTTTCCTACAATAATGGTATCCACCACCGTGTAGAACTGCTGGAACAACGCACCCAGCCATACGGGGAGCAAAAATGAGAGGATCAGCCCCATCGGGCGTCCTTCGGTAAGGTCCTTGGTCATGCAATCGAAATGTAGGGGAAAACCGTTCCCTCTGCAAGAGGGTACCATATGTTTTCCCGATGAAAGGGGATCCCGAGGAGAAGCTGGAGGGGTTTGCCCTGCAAACCCCAACCTCGAGACCCCCGAACAGGAATTCCGCTCAGCTCTGGAACTTCCAGATGAAGTCGTCGACCATCAACTGATGTTCCAGATCCTCCGGCTTGGTGTCAGCGGTCAGATGGACGAATTCGATGCCCATGATCCTCGCCCAATCGCGCATCATTTCGGCCGTCACATCGTAGCTGAGCACCGTGTGGTGGGATCCCCCTGCGGTGATCCAGCACTCCAACGCCGTCTCGAACTCACCGGGGGACTTCCACATCACCCGGGCGACGGGAAGATTCGGCATGTCCAAAATCGGCTTGACGCATTCGATGTCCTGGCAGATCATCCGCATCCGCCCGCCCAAGTCAATCAAAGAGACGAACACCGCCTTCCCCGCCTTGCCTTCGAACACCAGACGTGCGGGATCTTCCTTTCCACCGATCCCAAGCGGATGCACCTCCACACGGGGTCGACCCTCGGCGATGGACGGACAAACTTCCAGCATGTGGGCGCCCAGACTGTATTTCTTCCCCGGGGCGAGATGGTAGGTGTACACCTCCATGAACGCCGAACTGCCGTTCTCCTTCAACCCCATCTTCTTCATCACGGCGGTCATGGCACTGACCTTCCAATCCCCTTCGGCGCCGTAGCCATATCCTTGGGAAAGAAGGTGCTGGGTTGCCAGTCCGGGAAGCTGCCGCATGCCGTACAGATCCTGGAACGTATTGGTGAACGCGCCGCACCCTTCGGCATCCAGCATCCGGCGCATGCCGATCTCTTCCCGTGCCTGGTAACGGATGGCGTCGATGTTGTCCGTGTTGAAGTCGTAGGAGGCGCGATAGGTGTCCATCAGGGCATCGACGTCCTTGTCCGTCACGTTCTCCATGTATGCGTCCAGATCCCCGACCGGCCAGGTGTTCACCTCCCAGCCGAACTTCTTCTGCGCCTCAATCTTGTCCCCTTCGGTTACGGCGACATCCCGCATGTTGTCTCCGAAGCGCATCACTTTCAACGAACGGGACGCAGCCACGCCGACGCACACCCGCATCCAGTCGGCAAGCCGCGTCTGGACGCTTTCTTCCTTCCAGAACCCGGCGATCACCTTGCGAGGCTTGCGAAGCCGCGCTCCGATGAACCCATGCTCCCGGTCCCCATGGGCTGCCTGGTTGAGGTTCATGAAATCCATGTCAATTTCTTCGTTGGGGATGTCCCGGTTGTACTGGGTGGCCAGATGGCACCACGGTTTCTGCAGGTTCTCCAACGCGTTCAGCCACATCTTGCTCGGACTGAACGTATGGCACCAGGTGACGATGCCCAGACACTCCGGACGATAGTTCGCCTCCCTGACAAAGTCAGAGAGCTCCTTGCTTGTCTTCGCCGTACCTTTGTAGACCAATGCGTAGGGAAGATGGCGGGACAACTCGCCTGCCATTTCCTTGCCACGCGCCTCGACCGTATCCAGCACTTCCGGACCATACAAAAATTGGGATCCGATCACCAGCCAGAATTCCTTTTTCATTGTGCATCCCCCTTCTTCGCCCCGTGTTTCCGATTGAGCACCAAGCTCTGGACCACCAGGAACAGACAAATCATGATAGCGACCGTGATGTTGGTCCACCACGCCTCATCCAACCCCAGCGACGTCACGATGTTCTTGATGGTGCTGAGGCTCAAGACGCCGAACAACGTACCGATGATGTTCCCCACACCACCGGTGAGCATCGTCCCTCCGATGATCGAAGAGGCGATGGCGTTCATTTCCGCTCCCGTCGCGTGGCTCGGAGAACCCGAACCGACATGGAGGAAGTAGACGAAGCCTCCGATACCGGCCAGCAAACTGCACATCAGGTAAGCGATGAACTTCGTCCTCCGGGCATTGACCCCCAGCATGATGGCGCTCTGCAAGCTGCCGCCGACCGCATAGAACGAACGGCCGAGCTTCGTCCAACGAAGGATGAAGAAGAGCACCGCCACCACAAGGAGCGCCACCACCACCCCGATCTCCACATAGGCGGGCACGTACTTGCCCAGCTTGTTCACCGCTCCCATGAACGGTACGTGAAGCCGAGTAGCCTTCAAGGCTTGAAACGCCGCGTTCTTCACGTTGAACTGGGTGTTGTTCACGATGGTCGTCATGCCTTTGGCGAAAAACATGCCGGCCAGCGTCACGATGAACGGCTGGATGTCCAGGAACGCCACCAGGAACCCCTGGACGATCCCATAGGCAAGCCCGATGCCCAGGGCGAGCATCGCGGCGGAAAAGACCGTCCCCCCATGATAGTCAAGATGCACCGCGCAGCTCATGCAGACCAACGCCGTCAACGTCCCGACGGAAATATCGATGCCTCCGGTGATCATTACCAGACTCATGCCGCAGGATAGGATGATCAACGCGGCGTTCTCGTTCAGAATGTTGAAGAATGCCTGGGGCTTGCGGAATCCCGCCCCCAGGAAGACCACCGCGGCAAGATACATCAGAAAGAACACCACGATGGTGATGAACAGAAGCATGTTGGTGTCCGACAAACTGGTGAACCAATTGGTTCGTGTCTTGGTCGTTTTCATTTTGCCATCCCCTCAGGTACGGTCTTCCGCGGAGAAATCCGCAGATGGCCTGTTTTGCTTTGGCAAGGAGCCGACGCACCGTCGGCGTGCTCAGCACGACGAGGATGATGACCACCACCGCCTTGTACGCGGGAAGCGCGCTGGAGGAGACATTGAACTTGTACAGCGTCGTCGTCAGGAACTGGATGACGTAGGCGCCCAGGATGGAGGCGCCCATGTTGAATTTGCCGCCGGCCAGAGAGTTGCCTCCCAACGCTACGGCAAGGATCGCGTCCATTTCGATGTCCTTGGCGATGACCGAATAGTTGATCGTGGAGAACCGTGACACCTTGATGAAGCCTGCTACGGCGACGCACAGGCCAAGAATCACATAGGTGAGCAGCTTGACCGTCTTGGGGTTGATGCCGTTCAGCCGGGACGCGCTGGCGTTGATGCCCACCGCCTGGGAGTACAATCCCAGATTGGTGCGCTTCAGCACCAGACTGATGACGATCATGCAGATGATGGCGATGAACACCGGAGTAGGGATCGGAATGCCGGGAATGTAATTGCCGAAGTATCCGAACCTCGGATCACTGATGATCGGGAGTTCGTTGTTGTTGATCCACGCACCGATGGAACGACCGGCGGTGTACAGGATCAACGTGGCGACCATCGGCTGGATGTTGAAATAGGCGACCAGCACGCCGTTGAACGCGCCGAAAAGCATCGCCACCATGCAACTGACCAAGAACGCCACGATGATCGGCGCCTGCAGCGTCTCAGGACGGGAATTGGTGCCGCACAGCACCCGGAGCACCACGCTTCCGCTGATGGCGATCGCCGCGCCGACACTGATGTCCTGTCCTCCGGAGGAGGCGGTGACCAGCGTCATGCCGATGGCAAGGATCACCAGCTCGGACGCGTTGTCCAGAATGGTGATGAGATAGCCGGAAAGCACCGGATACCCTGCGTTGTTCTGGGAGAGCGTGATCTTGAAAAACGACGGATCGGCGATCAGATTGAACACGACCAGCCCCAACAACGCCGCCAGCGGAATGAAAATCTGCTTGTTCGACCCTCTGAATGGATTTCTTCCTTTCATTTCTTGCCATCCCCCCCTGCGATCGTCATCATGATGGTATTCTGGTTCATGCGGTCCCCAGAGAGTTCCCCGACCATTTTCCGGTCCCGCATGACAATGAGCCGTGTGCAGGTACGGAGCATTTCATCAATTTCCGAAGAGATGAACGTCACGCTCTTTCCCTGTTCTTCCGCAAGCCTTCTGACCAGCTTCTGGATCTCCACCTTCGTCCCGATGTCAATGCCACGGGTAGGCTCGTCCAAGATCAGGAAATCCGGATTAGCCAGAAGCCACCGGGACAGGATCACTTTCTGCTGGTTGCCACCGGAAAGCGACTTCACCGGCGTATCCTGCGATGCCGTCTTGATATCAAGCAACTTGATGTACTTTTCAGCGAACTGCTGTGCCTGGGAGTATTTGATGGGATGTCCGAATCCCTTGAGGACCTGCAGCGCCAGGATGATGTTGTCCCGTACGGACAAATCCCCGATGATGCCATCGTTCTTCCGGTCCTCGGGAAGATAGCTGATGCCACTTCGCATCGCGTCGATCGGTTTGGCGATCTTCACCTTCTTTCCATTGACCTTCACCACACCGCCGAGCACATGGTCGGCGCCATAGATGGCCCGGACACATTCGCTTCTGCCCGACCCGAGGAGACCGGTGAACCCATTCACTTCTCCTTTTGGGCACGATCTTCGTGCCATTACCCAAAACGTGTACGTTAACGGATGTACAACTTTATTGTAGGCCTCGTTTTTCCCAGCTGTCAACAAAAATTATCGGGAGTTGTCAAAATCCTGCCTATCCCCTCCTTCCGGTTGACAATTCCTGGTATTCCACAGATGCTAAAAGCAGTGAGGTGCACATGAAACGTATCATCCTGCTTCTCGTAGCGGTATCTCTGGCCTGTTCCATGGCATTCGCCGATTACCTGTACGACCAACCAGACTCCCTTCTCGGAGTCCGCTCTGGGATGACCTGGGCATATCAAAATGACACCCGAACCCCGTTGTTCGACGCGGAAGTGAAACTGATCAAATTCCTTTCCGCCGACCTTACCAAAGGTTTTGCCGTGGGGCTGGGTATGGAAAAACCACTGAGCGGGACCAACCAAAATGATCTTCTGTTCCTCACCGACCTGGGGTTCGTGCAGCGGAAATTCATCAACCAGCAACTGTGGCTTGCGGGGGAGCTCGGCATGTTCGTCCGGCTTCGTTCCCATCAGGGGACCCTGTCGGCAGCATACGGACCCATGGGGGACGTTTCCCTCACCCTCGCCTTGAACCAGGATGCCAATCTTTCCGGTGGCGGTACCATACGGTTCCCATTGGGCGGAGAGGATGCAGACGGCATCGCCATCTCCCCATACCTGATGGTTACGCTTCGATTCTGAGGAAAAAAGAATGGTCATTTATTTCAGCGGTACAGGAAACAGCAGGTTCGGAGCGCGCATCATCGCCCAGACGCTGGGAGACGAACTCTGCTCTCTGACGGATATGCTGCGTGACAAAACCAAGGGGCTCCACTCGGAGAAACCGTGGGTGTTCATCACCCCAACCTATGCCTGGCGGATGCCACGCTTCGTCGATGCGTGGATACGACGCACCACGTTCACCGGCAGCACCAAGGCGTACTTCGTCATGACCGCAGGCGGTGGTGTTGGCTCCGCCGGAAGGTGGCTCCAGCTTCTCTGCAAGGCAAAAGGATGGGAATACAAAGGGCCTTGGCGCCGTCCGCATGGGTGAGAATTACCTGGCGTTGTTCCCTGTCCCCACGTCGGAACAAGGGCTGCGGATGGCGCAGACACGCCGCACCCGCTTTGAGAAATTCGCCCATACCATCCAGGAAGGGGGAGTGATTGAGACGGACCGCTCGATGACCCGCATGGGATGGCAGAGTTACGTCACCAATCCGTTCTTCTATGCGTTCATCGTCAAGGACAAAGGATTCTGGACCACCTCAGCCTGCATCCACTGCGGAAAATGCGCCACCGCCTGCCCGCTGGAGAACATCACCATGGCAGGCGGGAATCCCCGGTGGAACGGCAATTGCACCCACTGCATGGCCTGCATCACCACCTGCCCCGTCCAGGCCATCGAATACAAGCACGCCACCCAAGGGAAACCCCGGTATCATTTGGATTGATCAGGCACAAAGCGTGCCAGCACCAAGGCATTCCCATGGCTGTCACGCTTCCACCCTACGATGTCCTTTGGCTGCAACGCTAATGGTGCGCTGACCGTCTCCGTCCCATCCGACAGCAGGACGACGAGCTGATGGGTGGTGGGGATGAAATAGGCAGGGTTCCCCTGCACATCCCCCACCTTGATGCGCCCCGTTCCCTGAGGGATGACGGGTCCGTCTCCATAGGGGAACAACGAAGAGAGGATCTGTACCTCCGCCGTCTGGATGGCCACATCACGTCCTGAAGAACCATCGCCACCACGCTTTCCCCATCCGATGGTGTACATCACCCCATTTTCAGCGGGAACAACCTTCCCCACTCCGTCAAACGATTGGACGGGAAGGACAAACGGACCATCCCCATCGGGAAAGTGAAGATACCGGATGTCATCTTTGTCATAGCTGACCGAAGAAGGGATCCGGGCGGCCAGCCAGCCCTGCCGCTCTTCCACCACCTCCACCAGGGCCAAAGGCACGATAGGCGCTTCTTCCGTCCGCAACGTATTCCCGTCCAATGTGATCCGATGGGAGATTATTCCCGTCCTGCTCGTCATAGTGGAATGAAACGGAGGCGGGATAAGCATTGGTAACCAATTGCTCTCGTGTCACCGTCCGTAGCTGCGCTCCCAACAGCCGGCGTGCATCCGTTTCCAGTGAGGCTCATCCGATCCCGTCACCACCGACATACAAGGACCCGTCGCACTCTCAGCGACCACGCCCTGGCTGGAGTGACACCCCCTCATCCGTCACATACCCGACGGATGACGTCTTGACGTCTGCCGATGACTCCTTCACCGGTTCAGGCACCACCGTTTCTTCCACCGATGGTTGTTTTTTGCATCCTACGACAAACGTCAGGACGCCCAACAGGATGATCACTCCACGTAGTTTGCTTTTCATGGGATCATCGTACCGGGAAACCCGACAAAAAGGAACGGGGAGACTCAGCTACACTCCTGATTGATGGAAGCGATCAAACGGGGAAGCTGAGGCTCGAACTTCACTCCATACCAGTGCTGGGGATCATCCACCGTCCCTTCAATGCAGGAGAGGGTGTAGTCCGCGGCGATGCGCGCCGCGTCAAACAACGGGATGCCCCTGAGCAGGGAGCCTACGAACGCCGAGGCGAACACATCCCCCGTCCCATGACAGCTCCGTTCGATCTTCCGATGGCGGTACAGTTTCCTCTCCTTCCCGTCGGCGACGATCACGCCGGTCACCCCAGGTTCCAGGCTGACGCCTTTGAGAATCACCGTCTGCATGCCAAGCGAGGCAAGCGCATCAAGCAACCCATCAATGTAGGCTTGGTCGTATGTTTCCCGATAGGGAAGCCCGGTCATCAGAGAAGCCTCGGTGATGTTGGGCAGCACGATGTCTCCACTGGCGCATAGTCCCGTCATCGCCTTGACGAAGGGAACGTCAAATCCGGGATACAGGTTTCCGTTGTCCGCCATGGCGGGATCGATGATTCGTTTGGCTCCCGGTCTCCCCATGGAGGAGAGGATATCCTTCACATAGGAAATCTGCTTCACGCTGCCAAGATATCCGGTGTAGAAGGCGTCAAACAGGATGCCTTCCTTCTCCCAATGTTTCTGAATCAACGGAATATCCTCCGTCAGATCACGGAACGTATACCCCTTGAAGCCCCCGGTATGGGTGGAGAGCACGGCAGAAGGAAGCGGACACGCTTCCAGTCCGCAGGCAGAGATGATGGGAAGCGCCACAGTAAGGGAACACTGCCCGACACAGGAGATGTCCTGGATGGTAAGCACACGAAGATAGGCCATATGATTCCTCCCGGAAAACAATTTCCCCCATGGTATCCGTTCTCTTGAAGAAGAACAACCGACGGCAGGTATCAGCAAAGAAAAAAATCTCTTTTGTTTCCATCCAGAACAGGATGATGGATAATTACCTTATCACGAACTTCACCGTCTGGAAGGAGGAACGCATCATGGGCGAAGAAGTCTTCATCGTCATTGCCATTGTCGTCGCAATCATCATCTGGTTGATCTGCAGGGAACTCAACTGCTGGTATTGGAAAATCAACAAACGGATAAGCCAGTTGGAAGAAATGAACACCAACCTGGAACACATGAACAAAACGTTGGAACACATCGTCTCATGTTTGAGAGAAACACCAAAACGCCAGGAGACGCTTCCCCCACCCCAAGGGTGACATCCATCCCATTTTCGTCCCCTAAAAGATGATTGCCATTTTCCAAGAAATAGGATAGGATAACCATCGTCACGAAACGCGCTTGTAGTCCAACGGTTAAGACGCGACCTTCCCAAGGTTGAGACGCGGGTTCGATTCCCGTCTGGCGCTCTTTCCTCCCCGGTTATCAAAACCGGGGTTTTTTCTTTTTATAAGCCATGGTACCGCCCTCTACAACGAATACGTCACCCCCACCGTCACCTGCAGGTCATCCGTTTCCGAACCTTTGCTGTTCTGCCAATTCCAGATCTTGAGGTAATCCGTCTGGCAGAACAGATTGAGATGGGAAGTGAACGTGTAATTCCCTTTGATGCCCACCACCATCGTATACGAGGCGGCGTTTCGTGTCGTCTGGGCATCAGAGTCGTTGAAATTCATCGTCTGGTGACTGGTTGTGGGGCTGGTGTTGTCATCATCCCGTCCAATCCGAGTCCATGCGGTGAATGCGTCGTGGGTCCCGTGGATCATGAAGAACCCGTTTCCTTCCACTGACCATTTGCCAAACTGTTTCAGACCCCCATTCAGGTTGAAGACGATGGCGTCACACCCATACCGGTATCCCAGAAACGTCGTGTGGTAGAAGAAATCGTTATCCACATGGAATTCCCGGAGTGCGACGACATATCCCAACCCATAGGAATCCTGGGTATAATCGCCATCATCACGCAAATACAGATACGGATCCGTATAGGCGGCTTCCAAAGAAGCTTTCGCCACGACCCCCGCAGTTCCGACCGGTCTTTCAAACCGGAGGCCCAGCAGATAGCCCATGGCATTGGGATTGATGGCTCCGGTACCCACCAGTTCGTTGGATGCTGCGAATTCATCCATAACAACCTGTCCGTAGATGTTGAAATGAACCCAAGGCGTCCAGTCAAGTTCCAGACCCAACAACGAATTTGCGTTGGAACGGATGTACAGATCATGGTAGATGACCGCCGGTGACAACACCCGCAAATCCAAGGAACTCGCTTTATTCTGATACATGATGCCCTCGGTAAGCGTGAACCCCACCTTGTCATGGAACATCCTCCATTCCAGACGGTGTGCCATGAACATGAAGATCCCATCGGACGTTGCCTCACCGGCATTGGTTCCCTGATCAACCACCCTCTTCCCCCAGTACGCATCCGGATACGGAAAGAACGAGGTGACGAACGTGTATTTGTACGATTTGCCGAACGCGGTGAAACGCGCCATGTTGTGGTACTTCAGATTGTCCCCCAGAAACAGATTTCCCGTAACACCATTGCCCCAGGAGAGCCGATCCCTCCCCACCTGGACACTCCACCATGGCCCGCCCATGGCGACGAACGCCCGGTACGGGACATTCATGTCGATATCAGAGGATGTCGCAGGATATACGAACGGAAGATTGGTGGAAAACGTCTGGGATCCGAATCCACGACGAAGGGTATAGGTATTACCAATGGAGATTTCCGAGTATCCGTACATGTTGTCACCCGGCCAGCTCTCCAACGAAAACGTCAGCGCAGGCTTCTGATCCAGAAACCCGCGGACCCATTGGTCCCTCCCGACAAAGTCCGCCGTATTGGTATGGGCGTACCCCTCCAACGTGGCGTCCACCCCCCAGGTGAAACTCACGCCCTTGGGATCGGAGATCTGTGGTTCACCCGCAAACGTATCTTCAATGTATTGATAGGTCTTCCTTGCAGAAGAGGAAAGTTTTGTCTGATCAATCTTCTCCAGCATCTTCGCCAGCTCCGCCTGGCTGTACGGAGCCGTGCCGGATGGCTGGGCAAGCCCTTGGTCGAGGTACAGCACCCGAATGGCGTCAACCACCTGACTCTGTACCGGATATATCTTTTGCTGGTTCGGCTGAGCAGCCCATCCCAACCCCGCAGCCACCCATAGCACGAAAAAAAGGAAGCTCCATTTTCCTTTTTTCACAGTTCCTCCCCCGTTTGAACACAATACCTGTTTTACGGTGTATTATCAAACATTTTCTTCCAACGAGTCTTTTGGAATGTTTACAAACGAAACAAAAATATTTTGCACAACAGAGGTCATAAGAAGCCCTCGCGCGCCCTCATTCCTGTCATACACATCTGGGTAGTTTCTGTGGAATGCCGCAATATGCATTCTCATTATCTCACAAATACAACGGTACAGTTGTCCAAAAAATAACAGATTTTGTCATTCTAAACGCAATCAAAAAACTCGTATACATTAAAGATTCACAACGGGATTTTTGGGGTGTATACTTGTGACAAAGGGTTGCAGGAGGAGGTTTTTGTATGGTTACGTTCTTCATTGCGGTCATCGCATTGGTCGCAGGCTATTTCCTCTATGGGAAATTTGTAGAAAAAGTATTTGAGCCACAACCGAACAAAGTCACACCGGCTATGGCGAATCCGGACGGAGTCGATTACGTCCCGATTTCCAACGGAAAAGCGTTCTTGATTGAACTCTTGAACATTGCTGGTCTCGGCCCGATCTTCGGCGCCATCTCTGGAGCGCTGTGGGGTCCGAGTGTGTATCTGTGGATTGTCGGCGGCACGATCTTTGCCGGTGGTGTCCATGACTACATGTCAGGCATGCTGTCTGTCCGCAATGATGGAGCAAGTATCTCCGAACTTACCGGTAAGTATCTCGGACCGGTGATGAAGAACATCATGCGGGTATTCAGTGTCGTCCTCCTCGTCATGGTCGGCGTTGTGTTCATGGTCGGACCTGCCGGTCTGTTGGCAAAACTGACCCCGGCCTGGCTGGACATCAGAGTATGGACCGTCATCATTCTGGCCTACTACTTCCTCGCCACGCTGCTGCCCATCGACAAGATCATCGGAAGAATCTACCCGATCTTCGGCATCTTCCTGATCGTCATGGCTCTCGGCGTCTCCATCTCCACCATCGCCCATAACGGAACCCGCCCGATGATGGAAATGACGTTGGCCAACCTGTATCCGTCGGCCAGCCAGAAACCGATTTGGCCGTTGATGTTCATCACCGTCGCCTGCGGAGCCATTTCCGGCTTCCACGCAACCCAAGCTCCGATCGTCTCCCGTACATTGGAAAATGAGAAAGACGGCCGGAAGATCTTCTACGGCGCCATGGTCGCTGAAGGCGTCATCGCCCTGATCTGGGCATCCGCCGCCATCGCGTTCTTCTGGAATCAGGATGGAGGATCAACCGGACTGAAGGCACTGCTTGACATCCAGGGTGGCAACTCCAACTCCGTGTATGAGATGTGCATTGGACTGCTCGGCAAAGTTGGCGGACCGATCGCCCTGATCGGCGTCATCGTCTGCCCGATCACCTCTGGTGATACTGCCTTCCGCAGCGCCCGTATGGTGATCTTCGACTGGTTCAAGATGGATGAGAAAAAAATCAAGATCAGATTGTCCGTCGCCGTTCCTCTTCTGTTGATCGGCTACGCCATCTCGTTCATCAACTACAGCGTCGTCTGGAGATACTTCTCTTGGTCCAACCAGACGCTGGCCATGATCGTACTGTGGGTCGCCGCCGCGTACTTCGCAACCAACTACGCCAACAAGAACAAGTGCTGGATCGCTGCGGTTCCCGCCACGTTCATGTCGGCAGTGAGCGCAACCTATCTGATGTACGCTCCGGAATGCTTCAACCTGGGAAGGCTCGGGATGAAGGGCATCACGATCTCCTACACCGTAGGCATCATCGTCGCCGCCATCTTCCTCTCCATCTTCCTTGCCACCATCTATCGCCATCCGGCGGAGAGTCTGGCTCGCCAGAAGCTGGTTGTCCTGCAGAGAAAGGAATCGGAAGTCGCGTAAGCTTGGTTCACGAAAAAACAGGGTCGCCCACATGGACGGCCCTGTTTTTTCTTGTGCGAAGGATGATCAATAGTTGACCAGATTGTAGTTCTCGATCGCCTTGTTGATCTCTTTGACCATCCCGTCCAGCGTCTGTTGGGCGTTCAGTTCCTTGTTCGCCAGCCGGGCGATGTACTCCTGGTTGATCTGCCGGGCCTGGGAGAAGACGGACAGAAGGGCACCGGCGTACTGCGGCTTGGATGCGTGCAGCTGGTCCAACGCCACCTGGAACTGCGGGTATTTCGCCACGTTGTCCTTGAACGTCTGGGTGGACTGCGCCGCCACCGTTACCGGGAAATACCCCGTCTTGGAATTCCAGAACGCCTGGTTTTCAGGATTGACCATGTATTTCAGGAATTCCCATGTGGCATCCATCCGCGCTTGATCCTTGGTATCCATCATCCACAGCGAGCCACCACCGACGGACACGCCGCCGATGTCGTCCTTGTTGATGGACGGGAAGTATGCGACACCCAGCTCGAATTTGTCCCCGATGTTGGTGAGCAGGGACTTCAACGCGGCGGTGCTTTCCAGCGTCATGGCGATATCACCGCTGATGAACGCCGCTTTGGCGTCGTTGTTCCCCTGGTTGAGGTACGGCATCACCCCGCTGGAGAGCAGTTTCTCCCAGGTCTGCACGATCTGCAGCCCCGCCCCGTTGGAGTCAAAAGCCACCGCCGTCGCCGGCTTGGCGCCACGTCCGTTGTTGTTGTTGGCGTACTGCTTGCCCATCTTGCCGATCCACTGCTCGAAGAACCAGCCATAGTTGCCCATGCCGAAGCCGTAGCGCTTGACGGTTCCGTCGGCATTGGTCTGTTTCAGCTTGGCGCTCATCGCGATGATGTCGTCGAAGTTCTTCGGCACGTCGGTGATGCCCGCTTCCTGCAACGCCGTCTTGTTGTAGTACAGGATCGGGGTGGAACTGTTGAACGGCATGGAGTACAACGTCCCATCCACCGTATAGTACGCGGCAATGTTCGGCTCGATCTGGCTGACGTCATACTTCGTCTTGTTGATGAACGTCTGTACCGGAGTGATCCATCCGGAGTCGATCATGTACCGGGTGCCGATGTCGTACACCTGGATGATGTCACACGGATAGTTTCCGCCGGAAGCCTGGATCTTGGAGAACTCATCATCATAACTGCCCTGGTACTGGGCCGTCACATGAATTTTCCCCTGGTAATCCTGGTTGAACTTGTCTACCAGCTGGTTCATCGCCTCCCCGTTGACGCCACCCATGGCGTGCCAGAAGGTAAGCTCCACCGGTCCGGAAGGAGCGGCGGCCTGCGTGACCGTCTCCGAGGAACCGGCCCCAAAAACCATCGAAGCCGAAAGTACGGCGACCATGGCCAACAGATACCATTTTCTCATACAGCACCTCCAATGTGCTCTCAGCCCTTCACCGCGCCTGCCATCAGGCCGTTGATGAGCTGTTTGTTCAGAAATACGAAGATGGACAAGGAAGGGACGACGACGATCACCACGCCTGCCATCATCAACCCAAGGGACTCCGCATCGACGTCGTACAGCATCGAGATGCCGATCTGCACCGTGCGGAACTGTTTGGAATTGGTCACCAGAAGCGGCCACAGATACTGGTTCCACGTCATCAGGAACTCATAGGCGCCCAGCGCTCCCAGCGCCGGTTTGGACAGCGGGATGACGATGGAAAGCAAAAACCGAAGGTCGGAACAGCCATCCAGCATGGCCGCCTCATGCAATTCCTTGGCGAAGGTCAGATAGTACTGCCGAAGCAGGAAGATCCCCATGGCGCTGGTCAGGTACGGGATGATCAGGGCGGAATAGGAATCCAGCATCCCCCACCCGCTGATCGTCAGGTAGTTGGCCACGATGGTCACTTCTCCGGGCACCATCATCGTCGCCAACACCAACAGGAACAGCACCCGCTTTCCCTTGAACTCCAGGAAGGCGAAGGCGAACGCCGCCAGGGAGCAGGTGATCATCTGGCCCAGCATGACGGAGACGGAGACGATGAACGAGTTGAGGATCATCCGAAGGAAGTTGTAGTACGGGTTGGTGAACGCCTGGATGTAGTTGGCCCAGCTGATCGCGCTGGGAAGCAACCGGCTCTGGTAAATCTCATCGGCAGGCATCACCGAAATGGCGAACGTGTACAGAAGCGGCACCAGAATGATGGAGAGGAGCGGAATGTTCAGCAGAAGCAACTTGACGTTCCACGGTTTATGTTCACGCATCAGTACGACACCTCCCGCTTCTCAAAGCGGAACTGCACCAACGTGATGCACAGGATGATGAGGAACAGGACCACCGAACGGGCCGCCGCCGCGCCGAAGCGGAAATTGCGGAACGCATCCTTGTAGATCGACCAGACCATCACGTTGGTGGCGTCTCCCGGACCCCCTTCGGTGAGCAGCTTGATCTGGCTGAACGTCTGGAACGCGCCGATCACATCGATGATCACCTGGAAGAACAACGTCGGGGAGATGCAGGGAAGCGTAACGGAGAACAGCCGTCTCCAGTACCCCGCGCCATCCACCGCTGCGCTGTCATACAGTTCCTTGGGAACGTTGCGCAGTCCCGCGCTGATGAAGATGAAGTTGATGCCGCACTGCAGCCAGATGGTCAGCATCGCAATGCTTACCAGGGCGTACCGCCGGTCTCCGGTGAAGTTGATCCGTGTCCCCAGCAGCGTGTTGATCAACCCGTTGGTCGGATGGAGGATCATCCGGAACGCCATGGACGCGGCGGCGTTGGCGATGGCCACCGGCATGGCGTACACCGCGCTGATCACCCCGGATCCCTTGTACGAGGACTCGGTCAGCAGACTGGCGACGAGTCCGACCAACAGACCACCGATGGTGACCATCACGACAAACTGGAAGGTCACTCCCATTCCCCGCCAGAACGACGGGTCGGTGAACAATGTGACGTAGTTTCCCCGGGAAGTGAACCCCACCCAGAGTTTCGGTTTTCCGTATTTGTCCGTCAGAAATCCGCTCAACCAGATGGTCCGGAAGAACGGCAGGTACAGGAACAGGATGAACACCACCGTGGCGGGAAGAAGAAACAGATACGGCTCACAGATGGTTCCAAGGGTTTTTCGTTTGGTTTGCACGGCCCCATCGTCCAATACCAAGATGAGAAAAGTGAAAAGGATTGATGAAAAAACGATGAAACCGAAACCTTGAGGGAATTTCCGTTTGACGATAAGCTGAGAAAGGCATGGAGGTTTTCATGGACCAAATCATCACGTCTCTTCTGGAAACGGACCAGTACAAGTTCAACATGGGGCAGGTTGCCTTTTCCCAATTCTCCTCGATGATCACCACATGGCGGTACAAGTGCCGAAACGAGGAGGTGCGGTTCACCCAAGAGATGTGCGATGAGATCAACCACCAGATCGACCGGTACTGCACCCTCACGTTCTCCAAAGACGAACTGAAACAATTGAAAGGAAAGATCCCCTGGCTGTCCCAGAGCTACCTGCAGTACCTCAGGCTGTGGCATCCGCTCCGTGACCAGATCCACTGCGCGTTGGCAGAAGACGGGAAGCTGGACCTCTCTGCCGAAGGACCTTGGTGCCAGACGATCTACTACGAAGTGCCGCTGCTTGCCATCGTCAACGAAGTGTACTTCCGCTACGCCTACCCCTCCACTGAGTACCAGAAGCTGGTCGCCTCCCTGTACCAGCGTCTGGAGGAAAAGATCCAGGCGCTGCATACCGGCCAATATGTCATCGGGCCCTTCTCCGAATTCGGCCTGCGCCGCCGTTTCAGCGCCCAGACCCAGTACGACATCGTCAAAACATTCGCAGAACGGGGAAAAGAAGGATACCTGGGAGAGAGCGTGTTCGTCGGCACGTCCAACGTCTACCTGGCCTGCCAGCTGGGCATCAAGGCGATCGGCACGATGGCCCACGAGGCCATCGAGGTGATCGGCCAAGGAGATCCTTCCCGCAACCCCGCCTACTCCAACAAGTTCATGATGGACGCCTGGCACCATGAATTCGGACTGCTCAACGGCATCTACCTGACGGACTGCATCGGAACCCGATGCTGTCTGCTGGATCTGGATGATACGGAGTGCCGCCTCTGGGACGGTTTCCGCCATGACAGTGGCGATCCCCTTGCCTGGGGAGAGCTGATGCTCTGCCACCTGCAGGAGCACCACATCGACCCGAAGACCAAGACGCTGCTGTTCTCCGACAACCTGACCTTCGAGCACGCCTCCCAGCTGTACGCGGCGTTCAAAGGCAAGGCAAAGCTTGCCTTCGGCATCGGCACGTACATCGCCAATGACACCGACGTCCCACCGCTCAACCAGGTGATGAAGATCATCAAGGTCAATGGCAACCCGGTGGCCAAGCTGTCCGACACGCCGGGAAAAACGATGTGCGAGGATCCCGGATACGTCGATTACCTGCACCGGGCCATCGCCTGGCGTCTGGCCCACGAGGCGGGCACGCCATGTTCCTGATGATCGGCGTCACCCAGCGGAGAAAGGATTTCCCCTACGCCCAGCCGATCCAGTGCGCCGTCTGCGGCAAGTTCGGCCGCTACCAGGTGTTCATGACCTACTCCGTCCTCCTGCTGTTCTTCATTCCCTGCTTCACCTGGGGACGGAAGTACTACGTGCAGACCAGTTGCTGCGGCACGCTGTACCAGCTGGACAGCGCGGTGGGGGCCGCCATCGCCCATGGGGAGGAAGTCCCTATCCGTCAACAGGACTTGACGATCATCGGAACGGGGCCGAAACACTGCCCCTCCTGCGGATCCGAGGTTCCCGAAGACGCCAGCTACTGTCCGCATTGCGGGACAAAACTGTAAATCAGGGTAGCCACAAACCAGGCAAAACCGTACACTGGAGCCATGTACCACGCGCCTAACCGCAGCTATCCCGTCGGAGTGCTGTTCAAACGATTCAGTCCCTATCTTCTCCGTTACAAATGGTTGATGATCCTTGACCTGTTCTGCGCTTTTCTCACCACCCTCTGCGACATCGTCCTTCCCAAGATCATGAGCTACCTGACCAACTCGGCGGGATCATTGACCGTCGCCATCGTGGTGCGGATCGCCACGCTGTACGGCGTGCTGCGGATCATTGACGCCGTGGCGAACTTCTACATGGCCTCCCAAGGGCACATCATGGGGGTCCACATCGAGACGGACATGCGGCGCGACGCGTTCGACCACCTGCAGCAGATGAGCTACACCTACTACGCCAACACCAAGATCGGGCAGATCATGGGGCGGATCACCAACGACCTGTTCGACGTGACGGAGTTCTCCCATCACTGCCCGGAAGAGTTCTTCATCGCGTTCGTAAAGGTCACGGCATCGTTCGTCATTCTGCTTCGGACCAACGTCGTCCTGACGTTGATCGTCTTCGCCTGCGTGCCCCCGATGATCATCGTCTCCACCATCCTCAACCTGCGCCTGCGCGACGCGTTCAAGGTGCAGCGCCACCAGATCGGGGAGCTGAACGCATCCATCGAGGACAGCCTGCTGGGGGAGCGTGTCGTCAAGGCGTTCGCCGCGGAAGACGCCGAAAAGAAGAAATTCGAGGAAGGGAACAAGCAGTTTGCAGATACCAAGACGAAGACGTACTATTCCATGGCTGCGTACTCCACCTCCACCCGGCTGTTCGACGGCCTGATGTACCTGGTGGTCATCACCTCGGGAGGTTTGTTCCTGCTGAAAGGAAAGATCAACGCGGGAGACTTGGTCGCCTACGTGCTGTACGTCTCCACCCTGATCCTCACCATCCGCCGCATCGTCGACTACGCCGAGCAGTTCCAGCGGGGCATGACCGGCATCGAGCGGTTCCTGCAGATCATCGACGCCCCGGTGGAGATCGTCGACGCGCCGGACGCCAAGCCCATTGTGGTCACCCATGGGGAAATCGTCTTCCAGCACGTATCGTTCGAATATCCCGACGACCACAACAGGGTGCTGCGCGACGTCAACCTGACGATCCACGGTGGGGAGAACCTCGCCTTGGTCGGACCGTCCGGTGGGGGCAAGACCACGCTGTGCAATCTGATCCCCCGTTTCTATGATCTTACCAGCGGCCGCATTTTGATCGACGGCCAGGACATCAAGGGAGTGACGCTGAAGAGCCTCAGGCAGTCCATCGGCGTGGTCCAGCAGGACGTCTACCTGTTCAGCGGCACGGTACGGGAGAACATCGCCTACGGCAAGGAGGGCGCCACGGACGAGGAGATCGTCACGGCGGCCAAGCTCGCCGGCGCCGACGGATTCATTTCCCTCCTTCCCGACGGTTATGAAAGCTATATTGGGGAGCGTGGCGTCAAGCTCTCCGGAGGACAGAAACAACGCATCTCCATCGCCCGGGTGTTCCTGAAGAACCCACCGATCATTCTGCTGGACGAGGCGACCAGCGCGCTGGACAACGAAAGCGAGATTCTGGTGGACCAGAGTCTGGAACGCCTGTCCCACGGACGGACCACGCTGACCATCGCCCACCGTCTGACCACCGTCCGGCACGCCGACCGGATCCTCGTCCTGGGCAAGGAAGGGATCGAAGAGGAAGGCACCCACGACCAGCTGCTGGCCAAAGGCGGCGTGTACTACCGCCTGTGGAACGGCGTGCTTCCCGACGCATGAGGAAATGCGCCTTCGCATCCCAATCTCCCGTTTCCTTGTTGTTCCACACCGGCAGATGAGGTTTTCCCAAAAAAGATTTGACAGCGCCCCCGAAGGGGGGATACAGTGTTGGGTATAAAATAAGTGGAGGCATTATGGCCACAGTACAACTCAAGCACATCAGTAAGGTGTACGAGGGCGGAGTGAAGGCTGTCAACGATGTCAACATCGACATCAAAGACCAGGAATTCGTAGTTCTGGTCGGACCTTCAGGCTGCGGGAAGTCAACCACGCTGCGTATGATCGCAGGTTTGGAAGACATCACCAGCGGCGAGCTCCTCATTGACAACAAGGTTGTCAACGAAGTTCCCCCGAAGGACAGAGACATAGCGATGGTATTCCAGAACTACGCTCTGTATCCGCACATGACCGTCTATGACAACATGGCGTTCGGTCTGAAAATCAGGAAATTCCCCAAGGAAGACATTGACCAGCGGGTCAAGGAAGCGGCGAAGATCCTGGAGATCGAAGAGCTGTTGGACAGAAAGCCGAAGGCTCTCTCCGGTGGTCAGCGGCAGCGTGTCGCAGTCGGACGGGCAATCGTCCGTAAGCCAAAGGTATTCTTGTTTGACGAACCTCTGTCCAACTTGGACGCGAAACTTCGTGTCCAGATGCGGGCTGAGATTTCCTCCCTGCACAACCGTCTGAAGGCGACGATGATTTACGTCACCCACGACCAGGTCGAAGCGCTCACCATGGCGGACAAGATCGTCGTCATGAAGTTCGGCGTCATCCAGCAGATCGGCGGACCGCTCGAACTGTACAACGAGCCGCAGAACAAGTTCGTCGCCGGCTTCATTGGCTCTCCTCCGATGAACTTCCTGGAGACCAAGGTGGAGAAGGATGGCGAAGACGTCTACGTCAATGAAGGCTCCTTCCGTCTGAAAGTGTTGCCTGAGCAGGCGCAGTTCCTGACTCCGTACATCGGCAAATCCGTCGTGTTCGGCATTCGTCCGGAGGATGTGACCTTCAGCAAGGATCCTCAGGATGGACTGACGATCAACGGACACGTCAGTGTCGTCGAGCCGCTCGGTGCCGAGACGCACGTGTACGTCGCCACGTCCAAAGGCCAGGTGATCGGCCGAATTGATCCGAAGCACACCATTGCGGTGGACACCAAGATCTCCCTGATCCCCGACATGCATAAGGCAAAGTTCTTCGATGCCGATACCGAATTGGTCATCGGAAGCAAGAAACCGTTGATGGCCCCCACGGTAAAGCAGGGCGAGAAAACGGAAGACTGAGTTCCGGTCACATACAAAGAGAGCGGGCTTTTGGCCCGCTCTTCTTTTTTGTGCGTCCGTTACAGCTTGAACGCTTTCTCGATGTCAGGAATCGCTTTGGCTGCGGCCTTGGCGTATGCCGTCGCGTCAGCGCCCTCGGGCAGATCCTTGCTGATCATCTTGTCGATCTGCTCGGCCTCCACCATGGACACCTCCAGGCCATGAGCCCGGAACGTCTTCTGCATGCCCCGTGTCTGGCCACGATGCATCATCAGCCGTTTCATGAAGTCCGCGTCGTTCAGCAATTCCTTCAGTTTCGCACCATCCATACCAATGCCCGTGTAGAGAAAGAGGTGGTCACTCGCAGGCTTCTCCGAAACCATTCGGAATGGTTCACCCGACTTCCAATCTACACATACAAAGATACACAATCTGTATGGAATCCGTGTGACGTTTATTTTTTCTGTTTTTTGTTTGTGTCGTTTGTAAAGATTGCCCGGTAGGCAATCTCCTGGGCCTTCTGGATGGCATCCTCACTGATGCCGAACAACGTGCTCTCCTCGGACGACCCATAGTTGACGAACGCGACCCGAACGCCGGCGGCCTTCAGCGCGTCACACACCCGGGAGACCACTTCCGGATGATCCGGGGAGCCCTGCCCCACCACGCCAAGGATGGCATAGCCATGATCGACCGTCACCTCATCCAGGCTGAACTCCGATTTCAATCGGGCGCACATCGTCTTCAGAATGCTCTCGCTGGCCAGTTTGGAATCGAAGAACCAGACCACCGAATCGATGCCGAACAGGGAGAACGACGGCCGGACGCCGAAGACCTGCATCAAGGTGAGCAGACCATGACGGATCCCGCTCTTCTTGAACAGCATCAGCTTGCGTACCGAAAGCCGGCTGAAGCCGCCCTTGGCCGAAACCCCAACGATATCATCGCCGTCCCGAGTGGGGACGATCATCGTACCGGAATCACTGGGCGCGTTGGTATTCTTCACGTTGATGGGAATGGAAGAATCGTACACCGGTGCGATGGCTTCCTCATGGAACACCCCCGCTCCGACACCGGCCAGCTCCCGCACCTCACGGTAGGTCATCGTGGAGACGACATGGGCATCCGGGACGATCCGGGGATCGATGGAGAAGACACCGGAGACATCCGTCCAGTTCTCATACACCTCCGCCTGGCACGCCCGGGCGAAGATCGAACCGGTGATGTCCGAGCCACCCCTGCTGAACGTCCGCACCTTGCCTTCGCTGTCCGAGCCATAGAAGCCAGGGATGATGTATTTCTTTTGGGGATCCATCACCGTCTGGATGTTCTGGTAGGTGACCGGGTCGATCGTACCGTCCGCCTTGATGATGACGACGTTCTCCGTATCCAGGAATTCCCAGCCAAGATACTTGGCGATCAAGCGGGCGTTGAGATGCTCGCCACGGCTTGCCGCGTATTCCGCTCCATAGCCGGCATCAATCTTCTGCCGGATGTTCTCCATAATTCCCTGGAAGGAGGTGATGTCCATCTTCAGTTCGGTCAGGATGGACAGATACCGGTCGGCGATCTGACCAAACACTTCACGGCTGGACATGCCCATCTGCACCGCCTCGTTGCATTTGTACAGCAGATCGGTGACTTTGGCGTCCCCTTTCATCCGTTTGCCGGGAGCGGAAACCACAACTACGGTCCTCCGGGCATCCGCCTCAATGATGGACTTCACCTTCTTGATCTGGTCTGCCGAAGCGACGGAACTTCCACCGAACTTACAAACGATCATACGCGTATCCTCCAGGAAACCACCAGCATTTTAATTCGATGGGCGCATGCATGTCCACCACTCCATTGACAAACCGGTGGCCAACCAGTACAACAAAGGCACATGCCTGACATTTCCACCTCTAAACCAGAAAACAAAATGGGCGTCATGCCCGTTCCACGTCTTGTTATCTCCATGTCGACGCCCATCATGCTTTCCATGCTGGTCCAGGCCTTATACAATATCGTCGACTCGATCTTCGTCTCCATGCAGAGCGAAATGGCCTTGACCGCCGTCTCCCTTGCCTTCCCCGTCCAGAACCTGCTGATCTCCGTGGCAGTCGGAACTTCGGTCGGAATGAACAGCCTGCTGTCCCGCAAACTCGGTTCAAAGGAACGGGATCTTGCCGAACGCTGCGCATCCAACGGCATCACCCTGGCCTTCCTCAGCTGGGTGGCGTTCGCCGTGGCAGGCTTGCTGTTCTCCCGCCCATTCTTCTCTCTGTTCACCGATGACCCCCAACTGGTGTCCATGGGTGTCGTCTACACCAAGATATGCATGGTCTTTTCCCTGGGATGCTTCATCGACATCATGTGCGAACGGATCATGCAGGCCACCGGAGACACCATCCATCCGATGATCGTCCAGATTTCCGGCGCGGTGACCAACATCATCCTCGACCCGATCATGATCTTCGGCCTGTTGGGTTTCCCCGCCATGGGGATCACCGGAGCGGCCATCGCCACAGTGATCGGACAGCACGTCTCCTGTCTCCTTGCCCTGTACTATGTCCGGAAGAACCATGAAGTGGAGATTCGGCTGAAGGATCTTCCTTTGGAACGCAACACCGTCAAGGGGATCTACGCCGTCGGAGTGCCGGCCATCGTGATGCAGTCCATCGGAACGTTGATGACCACCGGCTTCAACAAGATTTTGATCTCCTACGGCACCAGCGCCGTGGCGGTCTTCGGCGTCTACTTCAAGCTGCAGAGTTTCGTCTTCATGCCGGTCTTTGGGTTGAACAGCGGCATGATCCCCATCATGGGGTACAACTACGGAGCCAAGCGGCCCCAACGGATCCTGGACACGCAGAAGACCGGGCTGAAGATTGCCTTGGCGGTGATGGCCGCCGGATTTTTGGTCTTCTCCCTGTTCCCCCACACGCTGCTCTCCTGGTTCAACGCATCCGAGGAGATGTACCGGATCGGAGAGATCGCCCTGCGCAAGGTTTCCATGTGTTTCCTGTTCGCCGGCTTCTCCATCGTGCTGATGAGCCTGTTCCAGGCAGTTGGTGACGGCTACCTGTCCATGATCATCAGCGTGACCCGACAGTTGGTCGTCCTGCTTCCCGCCGCCGCCATTCTCTCCCGCATCGGAGGGCTTGACGCCGTCTGGTACGCCTTCATCATCGCCGAGCTGGTCTCCTTCGTCCTGACCATCCTGTTCTACCGGATGGAATACCGGAGGAAGATCAAACCGCTGTACCAGGGCGCGCGTTGATGACCGCCTGCTTCTTTCTGATGTCCGTGCGCTTCTCCTGACCCATCATTTCCCCCACCAACGTCCACAAGGCATCCCCGCCATCCCGCTCCCCGGAGAGAGGAAGCAGAAACGCTTTGTCCTGGGTGACGTACAGATAGACGCATCCCCAGTTACGATAGGCGTGCCAGACCTTGTCCCAGGAATAAGTTGCTTGTTCCGTTGCGTTCCGGACCTTGATGCCCTCCGGCTCCTTCTCCAGCTGGACGGTGTACACCACCCGGGGAGGATCAAGCTGCTGGAGCCGCACCTGTTTGGAGAGCGAACGGAAAAAGGTGATGAAGTACAGCACCGGCATCCCGCATCCGACGACAAGAAGCACGCTGCCCAACAGCACCGCGCCATCAATGGAATGAAACAGAAAGCAAACAACGGCCGCCGCAGACATGATCACGGCGAACAGCACCGGGCTTTTCCAGTATTTCCGCCGTGAGAGAATATCGAATTTGGTGAAGGTGCGGAACGTTTGTGCATCCAGAAGTGTCGTGATCGTCATGATGCAAGCGTAGTGGCTTTTTTGAAAAAACGCAAACCCTTGCGAGAGAAAACCGAGGATGCTATGCTCGAACAGAAGGAAAGCCATGTACTTGCGACTGCACCAACATATCAGCCTTTTTTCCCGTATCCTTCTGTTCCTGGGGGCGTTTCTCATCTCCCTCGCCATGCAGATGGCGCTTGAGTCGTACCAATCCACCACCATTTTCACCCCGCTGAGGGAACGTACCGGCAACATCCAGGTGATCAGCCAGTTCCTCAACCAGAACAAGGAAACGACCAACCTGTACGCCCAATTCCGATGGGAATACGGGGATGTCGCCCAATTCTCAGCCAGAGCAGGGAAAGCCACGCCAAGGAAACAGCATATCTGGATACCATCCAGGACCAAATTGATGAGATCGGACGCCAGCAATACCTGTTGGTCGTCGCCATCAAGGAGACGTTCCGATCCTTCTCAGACCTGCATGACCAGATCCAGGAACTACTGCTCAACGGAAACAAACGCAAGGCGGAAGACCTGTACTATGACGAGTTCGTCCCATGCGCGTCGTACCTGTCCTCCTATACCCAGCAATTACTCATCCAGGCCATCACGGACAACCAGGCCTTTTACTCGGCATTGATGCGACGAAACACGCTCCTCAGCCAGATACGAAACCTGTTTCCTGGGCATCGTCATGGCATTCGGCACCATTCTGGTCATCTCCCTGCTGGGCATGCTCCGGCCAATCCAGGAACTGAGCAAACGGTCCCATGAGATCGGGCAAGGAATGTTCGACACCCCCGATGTGGATGAATCCCGCAGCGATGAGATCGGAGACATGGCCAAGGCGTTCAACGCAATGAAACGTTCCATGAAACGACAGGTCTCCTTGCTGGAGGAACAAAACAGGATCAAAAGCGCACTGTACCAGAAGAGACCGAGGCACTGGGGCTCCAGAACCTGTTGGAGAAACAGAAACTCCAGACGCTGCGCAGTCAGGTCAACCCCCATTTCCTGTTCAATACGCTGAACGTCCTGATGTACCGCGCCAAGGAAGAGCACGCAACATCCACCGCGCAGATGCTCCGCTCCCTCTCCACCCTGTACCGCTATGCCACGACGAACGACACACCCCAGGTCCCGCTTTCCCGGGAACTGCAGATCGTCACCTCCTACGCATCCCTCTGCGAAGCCCGGTTCGGAGACCGCATGCGCTTCACTCTGATCCTTCCCAAAGAGATCGATGTCACCGAAGTGATGACCCCCCCGTTCATCCTCCAACCCCTGGTGGAAAACGCTTTCAAACACGGACTCACCCCGAAGGAAGGACGCGGGACCGTACAGGTAGCGTGGGTACGGACAACGACATGCTGCACCTTTCCGTACAGGACGACGGCATCGGTATGGATCGTGCCAGTCTGGACGCACTCAGACAAAACCTGTACCATGCGGCGACGGAAAGCGAGCACGTCGGTCTTGCCAATGTCGCGTCGAGGCTCCGTCTGCAATGCCCACAAAGCCAGTTCCACATTTCCTCCGCACCCGGGGAAGGCATGACGGTGGAGATGTGGCTTCCCTTGGTGTTCGCCGATACGGCGCAAGCCGAAGGAGAGGAAGCGGAATGATCAAACTGTTGGTCGTCGACGACGAATTCATCGAACGGAACATCCTCGCCCAGATCCTTACCACCCACTACCATGGTGACGCGTCCGTCCAGTGTGTGGAAAACGGACGGAGGGCGGTCGACGTAGCGAATCTCTGGACCCCAGATGTCGTGTTGATGGACATCGAGATGCCCGGCCTGAACGGCATCGAGGCATCCCGCAGAATCCTCAACAACCATCCCGCCACGAAAATCATCTTCATCACCGCATACAGCCTTTTTTCCTACGCCCATGAAGCGGTGAAGCTCGGAGTGACGGACTACATCCTCAAGCCGGTGGAGGACGAAGCGGTCATCCAGGCGGTCGAACAAGCACTCAGGCAATTGGAGGCGCAACGACAATTGGAAGGATTCGCCCAGGAAGCCAATCGGATGGAAGCCGGAGACGGGACCGAACGCGCCGCCCAGCTCATCGCCAAAGTGCAAAAATACCTCAAACAAAACTACATGCGCTATGATCTTTCCCTGGAAAAGGTAAGTGACCTGTTGGGCGTCAACGCATCCTACTTGTCCGTACTGTTCAAAAAATACACCGGGGTGAACTTCGTAACCTACGTCACCGATCTGAAGATCAACGTGGCCAAACGGTTACTGGAGGATCCCCTCCGGCCGGCAAACGAGATCGCAGGCATGGTCGGCTATGAAAGCGCCAGCTATTTCACCCGGGCGTTCAAGAAACGAACCGGCATGACCCCGACGGAGTACCGTCAGTCCCACCCGGAGGAAAGCTGATGCGTAGAATCCTTCTGCTTTGCCTGATTCCGCTGGCCTTCCTCGCAGGATGCGCAAAATCCAAGCAAAATTCCACACCCCAGGTGATCCTCCGTTATGCCGACAACCAACCCCAGGACCATCCGGCGACCAAAGCGGCCCGATACTTCGCACAACTGGTCAAGGAACGGACGGAAGGGAAAGTGGATGTCCAGGTGTACGCCGAAGGAGAATTGGGAAACGAAGCCAACGTCCTGGAACAGATCCGCTTCGGCGGCGTGGACATCTCCCGCTTTTCGTTGGGGACGTTATCGGCAAGCGATCCGCAATTGGGCATTTTGATGCTTCCCTACCTGTATCGGGACGCGGATCATATGTGGAATGTGCTGGATGGAGAGATCGGTGAGAGGTTTCTCTCCGGCTTTTCTGTCTTCAATGCCGTTGGGCTGTGCTGGTTTGACGCCGGGGCGCGGAGCTTTTACACCCGTAATCCGGTCAACACGATGGCGGATCTGCAAGGCTTGCGCATCCGGGTGATGGAAAACGCCCGGATCGCTTCGTTCGTCAGCACCACCGGAGCCATTCCCGTCCAGCTTCCCTACAGTGATGTGTATGCGTCACTGAGGATGATGAACGTTGACGGGGCGGAAAACAACATGCCAAGCTACGTCGCCATGCGGCACCTTGAAGTGGCGCCGTATTTTCTGAAGAACGAATACCTTCGTATTCCGGAAGTGTTGGTGATGGCCACCTCGGCGGAACGGAGGGTCACCGAAGTCGATCCCGCCTTTGTGGACATCATCAGGGAATGCGCCAAAGAAGCAGGGTTGTATGAACGCCAGCAGTGGACCATCGCCGAACAGAACGCGTTGTCCGCGATGCAGGATGCGGGATGCGTCATCACCGTTCCGGACGCAACAGAAATGGCGGCGTTCAAGGCGGCGATGCAGATTGACACCGCCTCGTTCTCCGATGAAGAACGCAACCTTCTGAAGCGCATCCAACAGGAAGGCACCTGATTTTCCTTTTTCTTTGATTGATAGCACATTTTTTCACTCTCGCTTGCCGGATGGAAAAACCGAGCGTAGAGTATGCTGTCTGCAACAAAAAATCACCGGTTTTGCATAAACCGTGGACTGACTTCAGGAGGAAGAAATGAAAAAAGTTGCGCTTGTATCCGTTCTGTTGCTCGCCATGCTGACCAGCGTCTTCGCTGGTGGCGCCAGTGAAACGCCAGCCCCAGCGGCTGCCCCCCAAGTCATCCGGGGATGTATCCCAAGATCCCAAAGTGACGCTGGTCTATGCGGAAGTCAACCCGCTGGACACCATCGTGGGGAAAACGGGATCGTACTTCAAGGAACAGGTGGAGAAACTCTCCGGCGGTTCCATCACCATCGACATCCAGGCTTCCGGTGTGCTTGGTTCGGAGAACGATGTCCTTGACGCCATTCTGGGTGGATCGACGTCCATCGACATCTCCCGTATCTCTGCGTTCGCTCTGACCAGCTATGGCGCAAAGAAGTCCATGCTGCTTTCCGTTCCGTTCACGTTCGAGAATCGCGCCCATTTCTGGAAGTTCGCCAATTCCGACCTCGCTCCGCAATTCCTCAATGAGCCCCAGGAACTGGGCCTGCCCATCAGAGGCATCTTCTACGGCGAAGAGGGCTTCCGCCACTTCTTCACCAAGAAGCCGATTGCCGGCATCAACGATCTGAAAGGCATGAAGCTCCGTGTTTCCCAGGATCCCGTCATGACCGGTATGGTCAAGGGTCTTGGAGCTTCCCCGACGGTCGTTTCCTTCGGCGAGCTGTACTCCGCCCTGCAGACCGGTGTGGTTGACGGCGCCGAACAGCCGATCGCCAACTACAAGTCCAACGCCTTCCAGGAAGTCGCCCCGTACCTGATCCTCGACGGTCACACGCTCGGCGCCATCCAGGTGGTCATCAGCGACAACGCGTGGAAGAAACTCACCGCAGCCCAGCAGAAAGTGCTGATGGATGCCGGCAAGTTGGCCCAGGCGTACAACGCGGAGATCAGCGAGAAAGCGGAGAACGATGTGCTTGACCAGCTGAAAGCCCAGGGAATCCACGTCATCGACGTGACGGACAAAACCCCGTGGCAGAAAGCTTGTGCCGCCGTCATTGAGGCGAACACCAAGGATCAGGCCGCGCTGTATCAGCAGATCAAAGACCTGAACAAGTAAGAAGATTCCCAACGGGAGGGATGCGACGGCACTCCTCCCGTCTTTCTTGTTCGGGACGGTGTCGAATACGTCCGGGAAACCGGAACTGTCGGTACCGTCTCTTTTTCGTGAATGCACACTGTTTGCAAGGAGCAAATCCATGCCAAAGTTTTTCCAGACAATGGACAAAATCAAACCGGTGTATGACTGGACGTACCGGATTTTTTTGGTGATCTGCAAAGTATTGCTGATCGCCGACATCCTGATCACCTCATACGCCGTGGCGGGACGCATGCTGCACCAGTACGTACCCTTCCTGAAGGATCCCGCGTGGTCCGAGGAAGTCGTACTGACCTGCATGGCCTACATGGCGGTCATTTCCGCGGCACTGGCCATTCGGCGCCAAGCCCACATACGGATGACCGCGTTCGACAAATACATCCCACGGACCGGACTGTTCGTGCTGGATATCATCGCCGACATCGGCGTCTGCATCCTGGGGCTCGTGATGCTGATCGTTGGTTGGAGATACGCCCGGACCATTGGAGCACGGGGAACCTACGTCTCCATGCCGTGGCTGAGCAAATTCTGGATGTACGTCCCCGTTCCACTGGCCGGTCTTGCCATGATCGTCTTCGAAATGGAAGCGATCTACAACCACATCAAGCACTTCGTGCTGAACGACCAGCCCACCCGAGGAGGAAACTGAAATGGCAGGAAATACATTGGCGACCACCGTACTGTTGGTCAGTTTCTTCGTCATGGTGTTCATGCGTTTTCCCATCGCGTATGCCGTAGGACTCTCTTCAGTCCTCTGCATGTTGACGTTGGGACAGAACCTCAATGACGTCTGTCGTCTGATGGTCAAGGGGATCAGCTCCTTCTCCCTGATGGCTGTTCCGTTCTTCATCACCATGGGTGTGCTGATGGGTTCCGGCGGCATCTCGAAGAAGCTCATCGCACTGGCCAACGCCTGTGTCGGCTGGATGCGTGGAGGATTGGCCCAGGTGAACATCGTCGCCTCCTACTTTTTCGGAGGAATCTCCGGTTCCGCCGCCGCGGACACCGCATCGCTGGGAACCATTTTGATCCCGATGATGGTCGACCAAGGCTACGACGCCGACTTCTCCACCGCTGTCACCATCACCTCATCCTGCGAAGGACTGCTGGTCCCTCCCAGCCACAACATGGTCATCTACGCAACCACCGCCGGTGGAATTTCCGTCGGCAGCCTGTTTTTGGCAGGATACCTGCCCGGCGCGCTCCTTGCCGTCTCACTGATGATCGGCTCGTACATCATCTCCGTCAAACGGCACTACCCCAAAGGGAAACCGTTCAGCATCACCTACTTCTTCAAGCAGTTGCTTGATTCGATCTGGGCGCTCGCCGCGGTGATCATCGTCGTGGTCGGGGTTGTTTTCGGGGTGTTCACCGCCACGGAATCAGCCGCCATCGCCGTCATCTACTCGTTGATCGTCTCGGTGTTCATCTACAAAGGGCTTGATTGGAAGGGCGTCTGGCATGCGTTGGAGGACTGCGTCAACACGCTCTCCATCGTCCTGATTCTGATCGCCACCTCCGCCGTATTCGGCAACTGCCTGACGATCCTGCACATCCCTGATCTTGCCGCCAAAGCGATTGTATCGCTCACCAGCAACCGGATCGTGCTGATCCTGCTGCTCAACCTGATCCTCCTGGTGCTGGGATGCATCATGGATATGGCGCCGATCATTTTGATCGCCACCCCGATCCTGCTGCCCATCGCTACGAAGATCTGCGGGCTGGATCCCATCCAGTTCGGTGTCATGATGATTCTGAACTGCGGTATCGGCCTGCTCACTCCACCGGTTGGAGCCGTTCTGTTCATCGGTTCCGCCGTCGGCAAGACCCCGATGGAAAAGGTAGTCAAGGCAACCCTGCCGTTCTACCTCTGCATGATCATCACGTTGCTGCTGATCTCGTACATTCCGTCGATCAGCATGCTGTTGCCCAATCTGGTCAATGGCTGACACATTTCCTCTAGTGGGATGATGGCGCCGGGTTCCGGCGCCATTTCTTTTGTCCTTAGCGCGTCTTCTCCCGTGACACTTTGATCACCGAGAGGGCAAGGAACACCACACAGAAACAGCCGAGGATGATCAGGCTTTCGCCCGCTCCCGTCACGTGGCCATCGAAGCGGTACACCACCCCCATGTACTCCTTGAAGGAGAGGGCCGCATCCTCTGGGGCGCCAGCAAACGAAGCGGCCATCGGATCCTTCAGCATCACCTGACGGAACAGGGCCGCCGAATGGGATGGCGGGAACAGCTTGACCACCCACTGGATCCCGGGAGGAAGCTGTCCCGATGGGCAGATAGATTCCGGTGAGGAATCCGATCAACGTCCCGATGATGGAACTGGCCGTGGAGAACGCGTTGGGGCTGGAGAAACAGGAAACCAGAAAAAACAGGAACACCGTATTGGACAGGGTGGAAAACAGGATCAACCCCAGCGTTTGGACGAGCGCCACCCCAGAGAGAAAAGCCCCGCCCCGGAGGACGATGTACAGCTCGGCAAGCACCAGCGTGGCGAGACTCATGATCACCCCGATGACGAACGAACTGATCACGTATCCCCCGACGATGCTGCTCCGTTTCAGCGGGGAAAAGATGATGTCCTTCTCAATCTTCTTCGCTTTATCCTCCACCATGGTGTCGAAGGCACCCATCGTCGTGGTGATGGACGCCACGGACAAGAGCCCCGCCATGATCCAGGTATCCATCAACGTGCGGACATGGGGGATATCCGCCATGTTCCCCACCCAGGCGTCCCCCAAAAACAGCACGTACAGCCCGATGACGATCAAGACAGCCAACAGGGAGAAAAACACCGTGGCCCTGTCACGGAAAAACACCAGCAGATTCCTATGCACCAACCCGTTCATTCCCGCATCTCCTTCCCAAACACCGACAGGAACACGTCATCCATGCTTCCCGCAACCACCTCGAACCCTTCAAGCATGCCGGAGATTTGATCCAAAATCGGCAAGGCATCCATCGTTGAGGCAAGGGAGACCTCCACCCGACCGCCACAGAGACGTTCATACCGTACGGAGAGCCCATCCAGCCGAGCGCACACCGCTTCGGCATCCTTGGCAAACAACATCAAGCGGTCAGTGGTGTACCGTTCCTTCAACTGTTGGGGCGTGCCCTGGGCGATGATTTTCCCATGGTCGATCATCACCACCTGGTCAGCCAGCGAAGCCTCTTCCATGTAGTGGGTGGTGAGGAACACCGTCATGCCGGTCTTTTTCTGGAGTGCCGTGATGGTGTCCCAGACGTTCCGTCGGGTCTGGGGATCCAGGCCGGTGGTCGGTTCGTCCAGAAACAGGACCTTCGGGGCGTTGGCCAACGCCCGGGCGATGTCGCACCGGCGCCGTTGGCCTCCGGAGAGTTTGCCATACGGACGGTCCAGCAGATCGCCGACACCCGTCGCCTGCACCGCCATCTGGATGTTGTCCCTCAACACCTCACGGGGCAGACCGTAGAACGAACCGCGAATCCACAGGTTCTCCTTGACGGTCAAAAGATTGTCCAACAGGCTGTCCTGGAATACCGCGCCGATGGAGGAGCGGATCAACGAATCCTGCGTCCCCAGCGTGTATCCTGCGATCTTGGCGCTTCCTCCATCGAAAGCGGTGAGTGTGCAGATCATGTCGATGGTGGTGGATTTCCCCGCCCCATTGGGACCGAGGAACGCGAACAGGCTTCCCTGTGGTACGGAGAAGCTGATGCCGTCCACCGCATGGATGGTGCCGAATGTCTTGCGAAGTGAGGAAACGGTGATGATGGGCTCCAACGCGACGCTCCTTCCTTCTGGTGAAGGTCGCCCGGATTGTACCATTACCCTCAAAAACGACACAACAGGAATCATTGCGGTGATCTTTGTAAAATTGATGAAAAACACAACCGACCGCAACGGTGAGCAAGGATTTCCCCACGAAAAAAGCATGCAAAACCAGAGAAAACGCATCCCCTCCGGTCAAAAGATTCCACCTGCTTGCATGGGGATTCAGCATGGGGGAGTAGCCGATTCGCAAAAAAAGTACGATATTAAGAGGAAAGGGTATACCTCGAGGAGGGTGTTTCTTTCTCTTCCCGAAGCAACCCCGCCATGGGAGGCATAACATGAACATGGAACAATATGAACGGATGCGGTCTGGAAAAGGATTCATCGCTGCGCTGGACCAGAGCGGCGGGAGCACCCCGAAAGCATTGGCAGGCCTACGGAATCGACCACAGCGCCTATTCCAACGATGAACAGATGTTTGCTCTGGTGCACCAGATGCGCACGCGGATCATCAAGAGCCCTGCGTTCACCTCGAAGCATATCCTCGGAGCCATCCTGTTTCGAGAACACGATGGACCGGAAGATTGATGGCCAGTATACAGGCCGATTATTTGTGGAACGTCAAAGGGATCGTCCCGTTCCTCAAAGTGGACAAAGGTCTGGCTGATGAAGCGGACGGCGTCCAGCTGATGAAACCGATTCCCAACCTGGACGAACTCCTGAAGAAAGCCAACACCCGTTCCATTTTCGGAACGAAGATGCGCTCGGTGATCAAAGCGGGCGAATCCGGATGCCATCAAGGCGATCGTCGACCAGCAGTTTGAGATCGGCAAGCGCATCATCGCCGCCGGCTTGGTGCCGATCATCGAACCGGAAGTGGACATCAACAGCCCGGACAAAGCGGAATCGGAGAACCTGCTCAAGGCGGAGATCTTCGCCCAGTTGGCAAAGCTCGGCAAGAACGACAAGGTCATGCTGAAGATTTCCATCCCGACGGTGGACAATTTCTACGCCGACGTGATGAAGGATCCCCACATGGTCCGTGTCGTCGCACTGTCCGGTGGATACAGCCGTGAGGATGCGGATGACAAACTGACTCGCAACCATGGCTTGATCGCCAGTTTCTCTCGCGCCCTGTCCGAAGGCCTGAAAGCCCAGCAGAGTGACGATGAGTTCAACGCCATGCTGGATGGCTCGGTGGATTCCATCTACCAGGCGTCCATCACGTAACGGTTCGTTGTCCCAATCGGCCACCCCTCATGGGGTGGCTTTTTTGTGCCCTGGTGCGTTGTTTCTTTGCCCCGTTTTCCGCTACACTCTGGCACAATGAGCCAAGCCATGCGCATCGGAATACTGACCAGTGGCGGGGATTGCCCGGGACTCAACGCGGTGATCCGGGGATTCGGGAAATACGTCGTCAACCAGATGAAGGACGTACAACTCATCGGCATCGCCGATGGCTACGGTGGGTTGATCAACCAAGAGTACCGGGAACTGAAGGAAAGTGATTTCTCTGGCATCCTGACCGTCGGCGGCACCATTCTGGGAACCAGCCGGCAACCATTCAAGACGATGACCATCGAAGACCAGCACGGTACATCCAAGCTGGAACAGATGGTGCAGAACTACAAGAAGATGAACCTGGACCTGCTGGTGACCTTGGGAGGGGCGGGGACCCACAAGACGGCCGCTCTCCTCGCCTCGGAAGGATGCAGGATCATCGGGCTTCCCAAGACGATCGACAACGACATCTGGGGGACTGACGTCACCTTCGGCTTCCACACGGCGGTGGATATCGCCACAGGAGTGTCTGGACCGGATCCATACCACGGCGGAGAGCCATGGCCGGCACGATGCTCGTCGAGTTGATGGGCAACAAGGTCGGCTGGCTTACCCTGTACGCCGGCATAGCCGCCGGGGCGGACATCATCATCATCCCGGAAATCCCCTATACCCCGGAGATCGTCGCCAAAGAAGTGGTCAAACGGAGGAACGCCGGCAAGGCGTTTACCATCATCGCCATCGCCGAAGGCGCCAAGACCGTCGAGGAAGCGAAGATGAAGAAGAACGAACGGCAGGCCAAACGGAACGCCGAAGGCACCGTCTCCTCCGCGCTGGCCCAGTACATCAGCGAGAAGACCGGCGTGGAGACCAGGGTGGTCGTCCCCGGCCATCTGCAGCGGGGAGGAAGCCCTTCCGCCTATGACCGCGTGCTGAGCACCGAGATGGGCAACTTCGCCGGTCAGCTCGCCCAGGACGGCATCTCCGGGGTGACGGTGGCCATCAACGGGCCCTCGCTGACGTACAACGCCCTGATGGACATCGCCGGCAAGACGAAGTTCGTACCAGAGGACAATTTCCTGATCAAGACTGCCAAAGGAATGGGTGTTTCGTTTGGCGACGGAATCCCCTACCACCGGCCTTGAATATCGATTTCACACTTTTTTCATTGGTTTTGTCTGTAAGAATCGGTATGGTCGGGATACACTGTCTCTAAAAACGGAGTTGCATGAGCCTGTATTCCATCATTGACATCAGTTCCACCAGCATCTCGATGATCATCGCCCAGGAAACCGACGGGGATCCTGTGGTGTTTGACCGTGACCGCCAGTACATCTCCATGCTGAGTTACCTGGATGGACCGAACCTGTCCGCCCGTGGCATCGAGAAAGCATCCAGACCATTCAGCTCTACAAGGAAAAAACAAACCGCCTCGGCGTCGCCCATTGCCATCTGATCGGCACCGCATCGCTCAGGCACATCGACAACCTGGAGGAAATCCAGACCCAAATCGCTTCCCAGACCGGACTTGGATTGATCATCCTGGACGGGACGATGGAAGCCTACTGCGACGCCATCGCCAACAGCCAGTACCGGAATTGTGACCGCCCCGTTTTGATCGACATCGGAGGAGCCAGCGTGGAGATCTGCGACCTGTCCAAACAGCGACGTGACGAAATGAACTTCCTGGACTTCGGCGCCATCACGCTGAACCAGCGGTTCGTCTCCGGCATGCAACCGGACAAGGACGAGGCGAAAAAGATCAAGAAGTATCTGCGGAAGCAACTGGAAACGCTCCCCTTCCCCGCTTCCACCTCGTTCAACACCGCCATATTGGTCGGAGCGACCAACAAAGCGTTGTATGAGTTCCATCAAGACCTCTTCTGTTCCACAGAGGTGGGAAACGCCATCCAGCGATTCTCCACCAAAGAACTGAAGCATCTGGCCACCTATCTCATCGAAGCCCCGGACCGCTCCTACCAGATTCTCAAGCATGCTCCGGAGCGGATCCACATCCTGGCCGTCTCAGCCATCATCCTGAAGGAAGTACTCCGGCGCCTGGACGTGGAAGACATCATTGTCAGCGATGCCGGCGTCAAGGAAGGATACCTGAAACTGCTGCTGTCCATGACGCAACAAACGGGAACCAGCATTTCCCAACCGAAGGGAGCGTAGGAGGGAGCCATGACCGCGAAGAAAAAAGCCACTCCTTCCCGTTTCATCAACGGCCCGTACATCAACCGGGAACACTCCTGGCTGCTGTTCAACCGACGCGTGCTGGAGCAGGCGAGCGACCCGGCAAACCCCTTGTTGGAACGTTGCAAGTTCCTCTCCATCTTCTCCTCCAACCTGGATGAGTTCTTCATGATCCGGGTGGGCAGTCTGGTCACCCAAATGCACCACGCCCCGAAACTGAAGGAAAACAAAACGGGTCTGACGGCCGAGCAGCAACTTGCCGGAATCCTCTGCGAAGTGCAGAATCTGTACGCACAGGGAAAACGGACATTCGCTTCGCTCCGGACCCAGTTGTACGCCCATGGAGTCGCCATCACCAAAGGCTCGGAACTGACGGCACACCAGAAAAATCTCTGCCGCTCGGCGTTTCTCCTCCGGTTTCTTCCCCTCCTCTCCCCGATGGTGCTGGACGCCAAGCATCCGATGATCCGCTTTGAGAACCTGGAGACCTACCTGGTCGTCCACCTTCACAAGGTAAACCGAAGCATGATCGGCATTCTGGGCATCTCGCCGAAACTCGACCGGTTGTTTGAAATCCCCGGGGGAAGAAGACCCATGTGATCACCAGCGAGGAACTGGTGGCGACCTTCGCCGACCTGGCGTTCCCCGGCTATGCGCTGAAGGACAAAGCGCTGGTGCGCGTCACCCGCAACGCGGACTTTGACACCCGGCTTCAGGACGGCGACCTGGAAACGGATTTCGACTTCACCAAGTACATCCAGGACAAGGTGGAGGAACGGAGCATCATGAACGTGGTGCGGCTGGAGATGGATGGGGACAATGAGACGATCCGCTCGTTCCTGTTGAAGAACCTGAATCTGTCCGACAAATTCTGCTATCGCATCAAACACGCCTTCGACTACTCGTTCATGACCAAGCTGGATCCGTTCTTCCCGATCGAACAGCTTCCCGCCCTCCACTATCCCCCGTTCAAAGGCGCCGTCCCTGCGGATTTGAAGGAAGTGCCCGGCATGATCGAGCGGGTACGCCAGGGGGACGTGTTCCTTTCCTACCCGTTCGAAAGCATGGATCCGCTGGTCCAGCTCCTCAATGAATGCGCCGACGACCCTCGGACGGTGAGCATCAAGATGACGATCTACCGGATCGACAGCCACTCCCGTATCGTGGAAGCGTTGAAACGGGCGAGTGAGAACAAAAAAGAGGTGACCGTCCTGATCGAACTGTTCGCCCGCTTTGACGAGGAGAACAACCTGTACTACGCCAACATGCTCCGGGAAGCGGGATGCACCATCTTCTATGGCACGGCGAACTACAAGGTCCACGCCAAGATCATCTCCATCATCCGTACCGACGGTGAGGAGATCAGCTACATCACACACTTGGGAACCGGCAACTACAACGAGGATACCAGCCGGCAGTACACCGACCTGAACCTGATCACCAGCGACCGGAGGATCGGAGAAGACGCGGTGGCGTTTTTCCGCAACCTCGGCCATCATGAACTACCACTTCCCCTACCAGGCCATGTTGATCGCCCCGTTCACGCTGAAACAGGGAATCATCGCCGCAATCGATGGGGAGATATCCAAAGCGAAGGCAGGGATCCCTGCCCGGATCATCGCCAAGATGAACAGCCTGACGGACAAGGAGATCATCGACAAACTGATCCAGGCAAGCTGCGAAGGCGTTCCCATCTCCCTGATCGTCCGGGGCATCTGTTGCCTGCGGCCCGGACTGAACGGTCTGACGGACCATATCAGCGTGATCAGCATCGTCGGGCGCTTTTTGGAACACTCCCGAATCTACTGTTTCGGGGTTGGGGCCGAGCGGAAGATTTTCATCTCCAGCGCCGACCTGATGACCCGCAACACGGACAAACGCATCGAGATCGCCACTCCGATCTTCGATCCCCGGATCGTCAAACGGATCAGCGGCATGCTGGAGGTACTCCTGTCCGACACCATCAAGGCGAAGAAGCTCACCTCCAAAGGAACTTACAAACCGATTCAGGCCAACGGGAAACCGATGGACTCCCAGGCCTTTTTCCTCCGCAATCCGGAAGGGGCGGTCCCCTGATTGTATCCAGTCCCGTTTGGGGCTATCATGGAAACGTACACCAGATATCGGGGATAACCCCGAAGAAGGAGAAAGCAATGAAAGTACTCTTTGGTGGTCAGCCGGTAAAGCTGAAAGGAACGCAATTGAACGTCGGCGACAAAGTGCCGCACTTCACCGCGGTGGCGAAAGATCTCGGCACCTTTGATTCAAAAACCCTCAAGGGAAAGGTCCTGTATGTTTCCGTCCCCTCTCTGGACACCAGTGTCTGTGACACGGAAGTCCGCAGGTTCAACAAGGAAGCGGCAGCGCTTGCCGATACGACGGTCGTCACTGTCTCGATGGATCTGCCGTTCGCCCAGGCCCGCTGGTGCGGAGCTGCGGGAATCGACAAGGTCATCACCGTCAGTGATTTCCGTGATCATGAGTTCGGTGAGAAATTCGGCGTCAAGCTCGCCGGCATCGGCCTGCTTACCCGCGCCGTCTTCGCAGCCAACGAAGAGGGCATCATCACCTACGTCCAGTACGTGGAGGATGTGAGCAAACAACCGGATTACGACAAAGCGCTCGCCGCGGTCAAATAACCTAGCTCTTGTGTGGAACGGGCCGGTGAGGCATGTACCTCACCGGCCTTTTTTCTTTCCTTACGAAACCAAATCCGCCACAGGGCGTGGTTTGACCTCAGCGGGAAGCGGACGGTACGTCCGGTGCTGCATCGTCTCCTGGAACTCTTCTTTGACCGCCTTGAGCGACGAAGGATCCTGAAGGATCCGGATGGCGGAGAGGGAGATGACCTTGGCGCTCCACAGCATCATCTTGTGGGCGATGCTTCCTTTGCCCTGGGCGACGACCTGCCAGGTGTGCCCCGGCGTCCCCGGAGCCCAAGTTGCCGCCAGGAACTGCGCCGTCGGACAGTTCCAGCTGACGTCCCCGACATCGGTCGACCCATAACTCATCCTCAGCGGCGCGTCTGCATCATACGGCACCAGGAATTCGAAGAGAGCGTCATCCCTGTGCTGGAGGATTTCCCGGACCACCGAACGGTCCCGTACCGCGGAAGCGACCTTCTCCAGATCCCGCGCCGCGTTGGATGGCGCCACGTACCGTTTGGCGTACGCGCGCTCCTTCTCGCTGAACGAAGGAAGCGGGACATCCTGCATCGTTTGGTACACCTCCTCTGAGAGCGTACGGTTGGGCAGATAGTTGGCGCATGCCTTGATCGTCTCCCAGCTCACCTGGGTGCCGGTCATCAACGCGGCGCCCCGGGCGATGTCATTGACCCGCTGCTGCAGTTCGCCCAACTGGCTCACATCGGGAAGACGGATCATGTACAGTACATCCGCCTTGGCAGGCACCACGTTGGGGGACAGCCCCCCGGCGTTGGTGATGGCATAGTGCATCCGCGCCTCCTGCACCACGTGCTCGCGGAGGAAGTTCACCCCGACATTCATCAACTCCACCGCGTCCAGCGCGCTTCTTCCGTACTCCGGAGCGGCGGCGGCATGGGAGCTCTTCCCCTTGAAATGGTACAGCGTCATCTCATTGGCCAGGGAACTTTCCGCGTACACCTTGTTCAACGTCCCGGGATGCCAGGTGAGCGCGCAGTCCAAGGAGGCGAACGCCCCTTCCCTGGCCATGAACGCCTTGCCCGACCCATTCTCCTCGGCGGGACAGCCAAAGTAGATCACCGTACCGGAAACCCCATGGGTTTGCAGGTATTCCTTGACGGCAAGCGCGCCCCCGATGGACGCCACACCCAGCAGGTTGTGGCCGCACCCATGTCCCGGAGCTCCGGGAACAAGCGGGGATTCCTCCGGCCCGTCGGCAACCTGGCTCAAACAACTCAACGCGTCAAACTCACCAAGAATTCCGATCCGGGGAGCACCCGAACCATACTGCGCGGTGAACGCCGTTGCGATGCCGAACGCGGGAGACTGGATGGAAAATCCATGCGCCTTGAGAAAATCCATCTGGAGGTTGGCTGATGCCGTCTCCTGATATCCCATTTCCGGATGATCCCAGATGGCGTCGGACAACGCACACAATCCATCAGATTCCGTATCAATGACTCCGATGAGTTCCTGAATATCCATGTAGCTTCTCCTCAAAACCGTGACAGCACCGCGGAAAGCGCGATGCGGTAACCACTCTGGAGACTTGCGACCTCCACCCACTCCTGGTAGGTATGGGCGCCGCCTCCCAGATAACAACCAAAACAGATGCTGGGGATTCCCAGCGAAAGCGGGATGTTGCAGTCGGTGGAACCGGGAAGGATCCGCGGTGACGTCCCGCTCTCCCGGGCGATGGCGGCCCGGGCAAGCTGTACCAGCGCATCCAAGCGCGCCGCGTCGACATCGCCGGAGCAGGGACGCTCCCCCAACGGCTTCACCTCGACGGAAACGCCTTGACCGCGGAACTCCTGGATGACCGTCTGGAACCGTTGCTGCATCGTTGAAAGATCGGCGCGCTCGTCAGAACGGAACTCGTAGGCCATCCTGGCCTCCTGGGCGATGGTGTTCACCGACGTGCCGCCGCTGATCAAGCCGACGTTGTACGTGGTGCGCCCGGTATGGGGAACCTCCACCTGGTACAGTGTGGTGATCATCTTCGCCAAGTACGCGATGGCGTTCTTGTTGCCGAAATCGGCATAAGAGTGCCCGCCTTCCGTCCGTACGGTCACCTCCATCCGAAGCGACCCCACCGCCTTGTTGACGATTCCTTTGTACGTGCCGTCAAAGGAGATCACCTGGGAAAGGCGGGAGCCGTACGTCGCGCAAATCTTCCGCGACCCCTTCAGGTTTCCCAACCCCTCCTCACCGGCGTTTGCCACAAACAAGACCCCTTCTCCGTTCCGTGGACGGAGGTTCTTTTCCGTCACGTACCAGGCGGAGAAGAGAAGCGCCACCAGGTTTGCCGTATCGTCCCCGATCCCCGGTGCCTTGATCATCCCACCTTCCACCGTTACGGGAAGGGGATCGGTATCGGGGAAGACCACATCGGTATGGGCCATGAACACGGACAGGGGATTATCCCCTCGGTCCCCCACCGGGTAGACCACGTTCAGGGCATCGTCGATGTACACCCCGGTACATCCCTTGCCCTCAAGCCACGTTTTGACGAACCGTGCCCGCTCCTCTTCATGGTTGGACGGAGAGGGAATCCGGGCGATGGTTTGCAAGGAGGTCGAACGCCTGATCCTTGTGCTGTTGGATGAACGCCTCGGCCTCATCTGGCACCACCCATGACGCTGCTTCTCTCATACCCCTGCCTCCTTGACCGTATCCATCAACTTGATGAACGTATCATCGTACAGGTGGCACGCCACCTTGTGGCCCCGCTTCTCCGGGAACCTTGCGCAGCGGGGGTTCGAACTGGGAGCAGACCGGCATCGCCTTGGAACACGCGGGGATGGAACACGCATCCGGTCGGTGGGTTCATCGGAGAGGGAGGATCGCCCTGCAGGATCACCCGCTGGCGCTTTTCATGGGGGTTGGGCTCCGGTACGGCGGAAAGGAGCGCCTGGGTGTACGGATGCATCGGATGGTCGAACAGCGAATCCGTCAGTCCTTCCTCCACCAGGTGTCCCAGATACATCACGCCGATCCGGTTGGAGATATACTTCACCACGCTGATGTCGTGGGCGATGAACAGGTAGGTCAGATGATCCTTCTCCTGCAGATCGAGCAGCAGGTTGATGATCTGCGACTGGATGGACACATCCAACGCGGAGACCGGCTCGTCGCAGACGATCAACTGGGGGTTGAGGATCAACGCACGGGCAAGCCCGATCCGCTGACGCTGCCCACCGGAGAACTCATACGGATAGCGGTAGAAATGCTCCGCCCTGAGCCCCACCTTCTCCAGGATGCTCATCGCCATGTCCGCCTTTTCCTGGTGACTATGGCCCAGATGGTGGATGTCCAACACTTCGATCAGGCAGTCGCTGATCTTCTGGCGGGGATCCAGCGACATGTACGGGTCCTGGAAGACCATCTGCATGTTCCGCCTGAGGGGCCGGAGCGCCTTCTCGTCCCAATCGGTGATCTCCTGATCCCCGATGTACAACCGCCCGTCGGTCGGTTTGACCAGACGAATCACCGTTCGTCCGAACGTGCTCTTGCCACACCCCGTCTCACCGACCAGTCCGTACGTCTCCCCCTGGTACAGCCGCATCGTCACGCCATCGACGGCCTTCACTTGGTTGAGTACCCGACCGAACGCGTTCTTGATGGGGAAGTAGGTTCTGATGGCCTGTGCGCTGAGCACAACCTTCCGCGTCTCATCCATGGCTCTCCCCTCCTTCGGTCATCTTCCAGCACCGTACCCGGTGTCCCGGCGCCACATCCTTCAGTTGTTGCTGCTCATGGAAACAGCGCTCCTCGGCAAACGCGCACCGCTTGGCGAACCGGCACCCCTGGGGGATCTGGTCCAGAAGCGGCACGGTACCGGGGATCATGGACAGCCGTTTGCTCCGGTCATCGCTGATCTTCGGAATGGAGGCCAACAGCCCCCGGGTGTACGGATGGGTCGGATGGTCGAACAGATCGTCGACCAACGCCTCCTCCACCACCTGTCCCAGGTACATCACCACCACCCGGCGGCAGGTCTCCGCCACCACGGCAAGATCATGGGTGATCAACATGACCCCCATGTTCAGCCGCTTGTTCATGTCGACGATCAACTCCATGATCTGCGCCTGGATGGTCACGTCCAGCGCCGTCGTCGGCTCGTCGGCGATCAACAGCCGGGGACCGCAGGCCAGGGCGATGGCGATCATCACCCGCTGGCGCATCCCGCCGGACAACTCGTGGGGATACTGGTCCACCCGTTTCTCCGGCGAAGGAATGCCGACCATCTTCAGCATGTCGATGGCCTTCTCCCGCGCCTGGGTCTTGGAAAGTTTCTGGTGGATCCTCAACGGCTCCATGATCTGCTCCCCCACGGTGAACACCGGGTTCAGCGCGCTCAACGCGTCCTGGAACACCATGGAGATCATCTTCCCCCGATAGCGTTGCATCGTCCGCTGGGGAAGGGAAAAGAGGTTGGTGCCCTGGAACAACACCTGGCCCCCGTAGCGGGTCAGCTTCTTCTCATCGTACAACCGGAGAATCGATTGGGAGGTGACGCTTTTGCCGCATCCCGACTCCCCCACCACACCGAGAATCTCTCCCTGGGTGATGGAGAAGGAAACCCCGTCCACCGCTTTCAGCCAGCCTCGCTCCGTCTTGAATGACGTGGTAAGGTGGTTTACTTGGAGCAACTGCGCTTCATTCTGTCCCATCATTTCCTCCTAGCCATTCTGCGGATCCAGCAGATCCCTCAGCCCGTCCCCGAACAGGTTCAAGCCGAGAACGGTCAACGCCGTGACGATACCGGGGAAGATGATCATCCACTGGGCGTTGTAGATCACCGTCCGGCCCTCACTGAGAATGGCGCCCCAGCTGGGCTCGGGAGCCGGCACCCCGGCGCCGAGGAAACTCAGCGCCGCCTCGGTGATGATCGCCGTCGCGAAGACGAATGTCATCTGGATGATCAACGGAGAAAGAATGTTGGGAGCGATATGCTTCCACAGGATCCGCTGCGTCCCCGCACCCAGCCCACGCATCGCCTCGATGTACGTCTGCTCCTTGATGACCAGAGCCGAAGAACGGGCAAGACGGGCCATGTTCGGGGTGCTGACCACCGCCAGGCTGATGATGACGTTCTTGATGTCGGCCCCCAACGCGGTCATCAAGGCGATTGCCAGAAGAATCGACGGGATGGCTTTCAGACCGTCACAGATCCGCATCATGATGCTGTCCATCGTCGAGCTGACCGAGGAGTACAATCCAATGACCAGTCCGAGAAACCCGGAGATCAAGCCAACGGAAAAGCCCTACCGTCATGGAAATCCGCGCGCCATACACGACACGGGAGAAAAGATCCCGTCCCAATGAATCCGTCCCGAACCAGTGCGCCTTGGACGGCGCCTGGAGCCGGTGCGCCACATCCACGGCGTACGGCGACTGCCGGGCGATCAACGGCGCAAAGATGGCGACGAGGAGCACCACGACGAAGATCACCAACCCCATGACGGATTGCCGGTTGTACAGGAATTTCCTGAGTTTCAGTTCCCGTTGTTCCTTGGCCAGCTTCCGTTGCAACTGCAACATGTCTTCGGGAGACTCGCCATTGTTCCGCATCGTAGCAGAAACGTCCATATCCGCCTCCTTCCGCTCACCCGAGCCGAATCCGTGGATCGACGACGCCGTACAGCAGATCCACCACCAGACTGATCGCCACGTTGATCAGCGCGATCATCAACACCACCGCCTGGATCACCTGGTAATCCCTGCGCCCCACCGAATTGACCACCAGGGACCCGATGCCGGGGATGCCGAACATCGACTCCACCACCGTCGCTCCGGAGAGCGCGCCGATGAAACTCTGTCCGATGATGGTCAGCACCTGGACCAGCGTGTTGCGGAACGCGTGCTTGGCCACCAGGGCGAACTCCTTCACCCCTTTGGCCTTGGCCATGCGCACGTAATCACTGCCCAACGCCTCCAGCATGGACGCCCGGGTCATCCGCATGATCAACGCGGCGTACATGAACCCCAGCGCGATGGCGGGGAGCGTCAAGAACCGGATGTGTTGGCCGAAGCCGGCGGAAATCGGTTTGTACCCGGAGACGGGAAACCACCGGAGTTTCACGGCGAAGAACAAGATCAGGAACAAGCCGAGAAGAAAACTGGGAAGGCTGATGCCCAGGAGGGACAGCACGGTGACAGACTGGTCGACGATGGTCTGTTTTTTCCGCGCCGCCACCATGCCCAGCGGCAAGGCGATCACCACGCTGATGATCATGGCGTAGATGGCCAAAGACAGGGTCGGAAGCATATGGGATTTCAGCATTTCCGACACCGGCGTGTTGTTGGACACCGATACGCCCAAATCCCCGGAGAACACGTTCCCCAGCCAGTGGAAATACCGGGTCACCGGGGGATCGTCCAACCCCATCCGGGTCCGGAGCGCCATGATATCCTCAGGCGTCGCGTTATCCCCCAGGATCACGGCGGCGGGGTCCCCGGGAATCAGATACACAATGCTGAACACCACCACCGATACAATCAACAACACTGGGATGATGGACAGCACCCGACGAATCACATATTTTTTCATCGCTCCTTCCCTTCCTGCCATCGGAAAAGGGGGCGAACCCCCTTCTCCGTTTCCAATCACTTATTCGCGTACCTGGACATTCCAGAAGTAGACACCGCTGTAGATGTTCAGGTTTTCCACCTTGTCACTCCACGCCATGGCTGCGTTGTAGTGCCCCAGGTTCATCAACGGCAGGTATTCCCACGAGTAGCCCTGCAGCACATCCCAGTTGTGCTTCGCCTCCTCCCTGGTCTTGGACGCGTTGAACGCGTCAACCAACGAAAGGATGTGAGGATCATCCGTACCGGTCCAGCCAGGGTACGTCGGGCCGAAGTACAGCTTCAGCGACGGAACCGGCACGCTGGCGAACGAGGTGACGTACACATCGTACTTGGACGAGTCGGTGCGGAACTGCGTCAACGTCGCCCAGTCGACGACGATCAACTCAACCTTGATTCCCACCGCTTCCAGTTCCTGCTGCACCACCAGCGCCGTGCGATCCATGCCGTTCAGCGTGGAGACCAGAATCCGGAACGGCTGCCCGTTGTATCCGGCTTTCTTCAGCAGTTCCTTGGCCTTGGCGGCGTCATGCTGGTTGTAGTACTCGCTGCCCGCTTCACTGACCCAGAACGGCTCGCTGGAATCCATGTAGCTGGAATTCAGTTCGTACAGACTCCCATAGGCGGCCCGCATGACATCATCGAAGTTCAGCGCCGCGTTGACCGCCTGGCGGAAGTAGATGTTGGAGGCAACGCCTTCCTTCTTGTTGAACACGTAGGCCACCGTTCCTGCCTGGTACCGGATCACCTTGACGCCATCCATTGAGACGACACGGTCGTAGCTGTCACCGGTGACGTTGTAATCCATATCATACTGGCCGGTCTCCAGACCCGCCGTCCGGGTGGTCGGCTCGGAGACATAGTGGAAGTACAGCTTCTTGATCTTCGGATCCTTGTACCCAGCCCAGCCATCCACCGGTTTGGAAGGATCACCGTACGGTACGTAATCGTCGAACTTCTCCAGCAACGTGTACTGGTTCAGCTTCCACTCGACGAACTTGTACGGACCGGTTCCGATGTAGTCCGTCATGAATCCTTTGGTGTCCTCTTTCGCCGCGGCGGTCGCCGTGGTGATGGCAGCCGGCTGCGCCGCGCCAGCCATGACGTCCAGGAATGTCACCGCCGGATGGTCGAAGGTGATGCGGACCGTGTAGTCGTCCACCTTGACGAACCGAGCCTTGCCGGCAAGCTGTTTGGCCACGGAGAACCCGTTGATCCACCGGTTCATCGACGCGACGACGTCATCGGCCGTCATGATCGTTCCATCATGGAACTTGACCCCTTTGCGAAGATAGAACGTGTACTCCGAAGAGTCGGCGTTGGTCTCATACCGCTCCGCCAGCTCCGGCACCACCTCCGACTTGGAGTTCAGCGTCACCAGCTTCTCCCAGACGGAACCGGAAGTCATCTGCCGGGCGATCAGGGAGCTGTTCTTGTGCAGGTCGAGCGAAGGAGCTTCCTGGGCGACGGCGATGTGCAGTTCATCCTTGTACTTCACCGGCGCGGTTCCCTGCGCTGCAGCGGCACCGCTTCCCGCTTCCTTGCTCCCTCCGGCCCATCCCACGCTCATGACGATGGCAAGGACTACTCCCACCATCAACGTTATCCGTTTCGTTCTCATCGTCGTTCCTCCCATATTGGTGTGGAAATTGAAACAAAAAAAGCGCGACGGGACGAATCCTGTCGCGCCTTTGCGTTTGGTATTGGGGAGGTAGTACACCAACACCCGATGAGTTGTCAACAGACCCAATCAAGCTCTTTCATGTCTGCTTTTTCTTCCATAGCCTTTTCATCTTTCGCTCAGCAAAGAAAATACATGCGCCCATACGCATACGTATCGGGAGATGTCATGCAAAGATTCTTGCAGGCATCTACAGAATATTCTCTTGAAAAATTGATGAAATCGGGCTTGGTCTGGATCATGACACCCCGGAAAGCGTGCCATCGTCCGCCACATCAATCCCCTCTGCGGCAGGAACTTTGGGAAGACCGGGCATCGTCATGATCTTCCCGCTGTAGGCGACGACGAACTGGGCCCCGGCGGACAGCTTCACGTCGTGGATCTTCACGGTGAATCCGGTGGGCCGGGCAAGCAACTTGGGATTGTCGGAGAGGGAATATTGCGTCTTTGCCACGCACACCGGAACCTTGTCCAACCCAAGACGCTCAAGACGATCCATCTCTTCGTTGGCCTGGTCGGAGAAGCAGACATCCTCCCCGCCGTACACCTGGGTGACGATCATGCGGATCTTCTCGGAAAGCGGGAGATTCAGATCGTACAGCGGCCGGGCAGGCAGACGCGGATGGTCAGCCAGACGAACCACCTCGTTCGCAAGATCCACCGCACCTTCACCACCCTTCGCCCAGGCATTATCCACCACCACCGGCACCCCGTAGGTTTGGCAGAAGGCACGCACCATATCCGTTTCCGCCCCGCTGTCCGTCGGGAACTGGTTGATGGCCACCACGGCGGGCAAATGGTACACCCCGGTGATGTTCTCGATGTGCTTGCCCAGATTGGGAAGTCCGCCCTTCAGCGCTGCCAGATCCTCCTGGGCCAACGTTTCCTTGGCCGCCCCTCCATGCATCTTCAACGCCCGGATGGTGGCGACGATCACCATGGCATCAGGGAACCGGTCCAGCTGGCGGCAGACGATGTCCAGGAACTTCTCCGCCCCCAGGTCGGCGCCGAATCCCGCCTCGGTGACGGTGTACTGTCCCAACCGGAGCGCCGTACGGGTGGCGATGATGCTGTTGCACCCATGGGCGATGTTGGCGAACGGTCCGCCATGGACCAATGCCGGATGATGCTCCAGCGTCTGCACCAGATTCGGTTTGATGGCATCCTTGAGAAGAGCGGCCATCGCGCCCTGGGCCTTCAGGTCGGAAGCGGTCACCGGCTTGTCATCCACCGTATACCCGACGATGATGTTCCCCAGCCTCCGTTTCAAGTCGGCGAGATCCTCGGAGAGGCAGAGGATGGCCATCACCTCGGAGGCTGCGGTGATCTCAAACCCATCGTCCCGGGGTACCCCGCCGGTCTTTCCCCCCAGTCCGTCGGTGATGAAGCGGAGCTGACGGTCGTTCATGTCCATCGCCCGCTTCCAAGTGATCCGCTTGGGATCAATACCCAGGCTGTTGCCCTGGTAGATATGGTTGTCCAGCATGGCGGCAAGCAGGTTGTTCGCCGATGTGATGGCGTGGAAATCCCCGGTGAAGTGAAGGTTGATGTCCTCCATCGGCATGATCTGGGCGTACCCACCGCCGGCGGCCCCGCCTTTCAGACCGAAGACCGGACCAAGCGACGGCTGGCGGAGGGCAAGGACCGCATTGTGGCCACAGCGGTTCATCGCGTCGGCAAGCCCGATGGCAGTGGTGGTCTTCCCTTCCCCCGCAGGTGTCGGATTGATCGCCGTCACCAAGATCAGTTTCCCTTCCGTCCGGTGGGTACGCTGGATCTCTTGGGGATCAACCTTCGCCATGTACGCCCCGTAGGGAATAATCTCCTTGATCCCCAACGAAGATGCCACATCCCCGATCCGCGCCATCGTCGCCCGATGGGCGATCTCGATGTCCGTCTCCTGCTGTTCCACACTGGCCTCCCCACCTGGGACAACGCCTCAGGCTTGTTTTCTTCATCCTATCCACCGGATAAAAATCATTCCAGTGGCGTCATCCCCTTTTTCTCAGGTTTTGGATACGGAACCATGGCTCTTTCCCTATCATTTCCCCTCCTGAACTGGTACGCTTGTCCTATGGAGCGCACCGATGCGGATCGCCATCTGCGATGACAACCCAGCTGACGCCCGGCACGTCAAGGAATTGATGGAGCAGTTTCTCCATGCCCATCAGTATGCCGCGGAGATCCATCTGTTCCTCCATCCCGACGAATTGCTTGCCACCATGGAACACACCCGTTTCTCCCTGTACCTGCTGGACATCCTCATGCCGATGGTCAACGGCATCGAAGCGGGCAGAAGCATCCGGTTGCTGGACCGTACCACCCAAATCATCTACGTCACCGGTGAGGCGCGGTTCGCGCTGGAATCCTTTGACACCAACCCCACCACCTATCTGCTCAAACCGGTGGACGCACCCAAACTCTTCGCCACGCTGGAACGGATTTTCCCCCGGCTGTCCGCCGAGGAAACGCGCGTCATCACCGTCAAAAGCAGCAAAGGCCTGCGCGTCCTCCATTTTTCCGAAATCCTCTGCTGTGAATACCGCGCCCACACGCTTCATTTCACGCTTTTTTCCGACGCAAAGCTGGAAAGCAAGTACCTGTCTCAGAGTTTCAGCGAGTACATCGCCCCCTTGATGGAAACCGGGGAATTCGTGAAAACCCACGAGTCGTTCATCATCAACCTCGGATATCTCACCCATCTGTCCCCGACGACGGCAACGCTCAAAGGAGAGCTGAAGGTTCCGGTCTCCCGAAACCACTATGCCGCCGTCCGGGATGCCTACCTGACCTCCCGGCTGGGTACTGGGACGAGGGACTGACATGTGGCCTGATCTGATCCGCAGCTTCACCACCAACCTGATGGTCGCCGTCCTGATCTTCTCCCTTGCCCAGCCACGAAAAGCGTTATGGAAGGTGTATCTGGTGACGTTTTTGATCTGCATCCTCGACATGATTCCCAACGGGATTTGTTACGCGAAAGGACAGTACCACCTGGTCGTTCTGGTCGACGTGTTTGTCCTGATCCCCGCCCTGCTTTTGATCAAACCGATGTTTCATGACACGTTCATCCAGTGGTGCTTCAACATCATCACCTCCCTGAACACCCTGTGCGTCGTCCGCTTCCTCGGCCTGGAGATGTTTCCCTCCGCACCCCACTCCCCGTACAGCGTGACGGTGGTGCGGGTGGTGCTGCTCGCCCTGATCGCCTGGCTCTTCTACCACAAGCTCAGGCCCCTGTACATTCTGGCCCAGCAGCACTGCGCCCCATACTTCGTGGTGGCGACCGCCATTCTCACCGGATACGGCATTCTGATGACCCACTCCACCCAGTTTTCCTCCTACCCGTTGTTGTACGCGTTCCTGACGATCATCACCATTTTGTTCTACCTGTCCGTCTTCTGGTCACTGAGGGAAATATCAGAGAACGTGATGATCCACGAAGAGAACCTCAAGATGAAAGACGATGAAGCAATTTTGTACGCATCCACCAAAGCGATGGAGCACAGCCTGCATCTGATGGAAGATTCCCAGAAGCAGATGCAAATCGCCAGTCATGACCAACGACATCGGGACGCGACGTTGCTGGGCCTTTTGAAGGAGGGTGACACCGAGCACGCCAAAGCGATGCTTTCCCAAAAGCTCGATACCGCCCCCCAGCAACCCAAACGGTACTGCCACAACTCCGTCATCAACGCCATCACCACATACCATCTTGCCCAGGCTGCGCAGCAGGGAATCGCCTTTCGCTCCAACCTGGACATTCCCGAACAGCCGGGCATCGACTCGTTCGAACTGGCCATGACCATCTCCAACCTGCTGGAGAACGCCCTCCATGGATGCATGGATCTTCCCGCCGACCACCGGTGGATCACCTTCACCGCATCCTGTACCGACCAGCTGTTGCTGCAAGTCAGCAACTCCTGTGCCCCGGATGTCCGTCTGGATTCCCAAGGCTTTCCCGTCTCTCACCAGACGGGACATGGCATCGGAACCCGCAGCATCCTTGCGTTCGTCAACCAGCACCAAGGACAGGTACGGTACGACATCACCGACGGCACCTTCCGCGTCCGCATGATCCTTGAACCCACCTCCAAATCAGCGGAAAAACCCACCAGATAAGCTGACACGCCCTCTGGACTCCGTTTTCTCCCCCATACTTTCCCTGACTCCCGGAAGGGAACCAAGGAGTTCACATGAAACAAAACATCTTTACCGCCATTGCACTGGCGGTCGTCATGCTGGGTGGATGCGCCACCAAACCGTTCAGAACCGCAACCACCCCACTGTGGGACGCATCCCCCACACGGGACAAGATCGTCGTCTGCAGTGACATCCACATCGGCGTCGAGGACGCCTACGCGGAGAACGTCGCCAACCGGCCGTACTTCGTCGAATTCGTCAATCGTCTGGCGGAAACCACCGACGTGCGGGAACTGGTCCTCAACGGCGACTTCCTGGATGAATGGTACCTGCCGCTCTCCTATGTGGAGACGGACCGTACGGCATTCTACCAGAAGAACCTGGACAACAACCCCACCGTCATCAAGGCACTGAAGAACGCCATCGCCAGCGGCATCAAGGTGGTATACATCGTGGGCAACCACGACATGTCCATCAAACAACAGATGATCGAGCAAGCCATCCCCGGCATCATCGTCGTCAACCAACCGCTGGGTGTCGGATTGTATCGTACCGGAGACCGGGGCGAGATCGCCCTGGAGCACGGACACCGCTACGATGTCTATTCGGCGCCTGACACCATCACCAACGCCGCCATCACCACCGGGGAGACGATGCTCCCGCCAGGATACTGGTACGCACGCTACGCCGCAGATTGGGTGATCGCCGGCAAACCCTCCTTCCCGCCTGACATTCCTGCGATCACCACCGTGCCGGACAAGACGAAGGACCGTGACCAGTACTACGCCTACGCCTACTACCGGACGCTGGCCGTCGAATTCACCCGCATCACGCTGGGAAACGCCTTCTCCGACAAGATCTTCGACATCCAGGTGGACGGATACAACGGCACCTACTCGCTGCAGGATCTGTTCCCCGTCCTGAACAACGACGGAAAGATCACCGCGCCGCTTCTCTACCCCAACTACCAACGGACCTGGGACGCTCGGCAGGAAGCCAACGGCGTCAAGGTGAAATCCGATTTCGGCGAAGCTGCCCTGGGTGCGTTGGGCGGAGCGTACTTTGAGAAACAGGCGCGCATGCAGTACGACGTGGACAAGACGGAAAGCCCCGTCGAAGTGGTCTCGTTCGGCCACACCCACATCCCGGAGTTCTACTCCTACGGCCCGGGAAGGTTCTACATCAACACCGGCACCTGGATCGACCACAACACCAACTACAAGGAAGGCGATGGTTCGATGCTCTCCCGCACCTTCACCGTCATCACGACGGGAGCGCAGGACAAGGTGGATGTCTACCAATACCAGACGGACGGAAACCTCAGGGACATCAAGGCGATGCTCCTCACCGACCATCCCTGAAGCACAAACCCTTGCACGGGGCGGAACCGCTTGGTTCCGCCCGTTTCTTTTCTTCCCCACCTGTTGTATGATCATCCCCGAGAGAAAGAAAGCATGAAACATATAGAACCGTATCATGGGGCGGGCATTCAGCTATGGACCACCAGGGAAAGCCTCACCTCCGTGCTGCTGGTCCTGCGGGCCATCCCACCCCAAAAGGGGAGCTGGTCGATCCCCGGTGGCGGCTGGGAACGGAGGAAGGACGGTTTTGATACCAAGGGAAAGCCTGACTACCGCGCCACGGCCATCCGGGAATGCAGGGAGGAAATCTTTTTCTCCATCGAAGATCCCCAGAAACTCACGCTCCTCTGGCAGATCCACCTCCCGTTCTTCCACTACGTCGTCTCTACCATACACCTCCCCTATGAGGTCTCCGTTTCCTGGGACCATGAGAACAAGGAAGCCGCATGGTTCCCCATCGATCATCTCCCAACACCGCAGGCCACCTTTCTGGGGAGCGAGATCGCCGCGTTGCGTCATCTGGCCAAGCACCAGAAAACCTGATCCCCTTCCCCGCTCTTTTTTCAAAGCGTGTTGACAAAGAAGTTCGGTATGGCTACATTGTGATTGTTTAGTAAGTAAACTAAACAGGAAGGGGCGACGATGTACTGCAAAGTGACCGACCAGATGATCCACATCATGCGGATGATGGATGGGGAAAGCAAGAGACCGCACGTCTATGGCGGCGTCTCGCTCTCCCTCTCGGAGATCACGTTTTTGGAGTCCGTCGTCCGGTACCCTGGAGAAAACGTCAGCGGCATCTCGCAGAAACTGGGCATCACCAAAGGAGCCGTCACCCAAATGGTCGGCAAACTGGATGGGAAACGGCTGATCAAAGTCCAGATGCGGGAAGACAACAAGAAAGAGAAATACCTGTATCCTACCGAAACGGGAACCAACGCACTGCGTGCCTACCAAGCGGACCACGAAGCGGCGAACCGGAAACTGTGCGCCTTCATCGGGAGTCTCAATCAGGAGGAAACCAGACTGGTGCACCGTTTTCTGGAATGCATACAGGAATGCGTGCCGTTTTCTGAATTTGAATGCATGCATGTACAGCGTGAAGCAGAAGGAAAAACAACATGACAAACCAACCCTTATTGGATGTGCGCGGACTGCACGTCGCACTTGAGAATGGAGAAGAAATTCTTCGCGGGACGGACCTGAAGATCAACCCCGGCGAAGTCCACGTCATCATGGGACCGAACGGATCGGGCAAATCCACGCTGGCCAACACCATCATGGGAAGCCCGGAATACCACGTCACGGCGGGAACCATCGCCTTTGACGGACAGGACATCACCACCGCACCGGTCAACGAACGAGCCAAGAAAGGGCTGTTCATGGCCTTTCAGAGCCCGGAAGAGATCGACGGCGTTTCCGTCTCCGATTTCCTGCGGACGGCGAAGCTCGCCCGTGACGGCAAACCGGTGAAGATGCTGGAATGGAAAACCCAGGTGGATGACACGCTGAAATCACTCGGCCTGGACGACACCTACGCCGACCGGGCGCTGAACGTCGGCTTCTCCGGCGGAGAAAAGAAGAAGAGTGAGATTCTCCAGATGTTGATGCTCCAGCCCAAACTGGCCATCCTGGATGAAACAGACTCCGGCTTGGACGTGGACGCCGTGCGGATCGTCACCGACGGCATCCTTCGCTTCAAGACCAGCGAGAACTCCCTTTTGATCATCTCCCACAGCACCCGGCTGTTGGAACGGCTCCCGGTGGACGCCGTGCATATCCTGTACAAAGGACGGTTCGTCCACAGCGGAGCGCGCAATCTGATCGACGAGGTGGAAGCCAATGGTTTCGCCAGCTTCATCGAAGAAGCAGAGAGGTGACACCGTGAACCGCAAAAAAACAGAGATCGGAGAATTTGACCGGGGCATCTATGATGTCCGGGACAAGAACGACCCCCGCTACCAGGTGGCCCCGGGTCTGACGGAAGACATTGTCCGCAAGATATCGGAGGGACAGCACGAACCGCAGTGGATGCTGGACCTGCGCCTGCAGAGCCTGAAGGATTTCAACCGGATTCCCCTTCCCACCTGGGGACCGTCCCTGGATGAGCTGGACATGAACAACATCGTCACGTTCATTCTTCCCAAGACGAAGATGACCGACGACTGGAAGAAACTGCCTGACGACATCCGCAACACGTTCGACCGTCTGGGCATCCCCAAGGCAGAACAGGACTACCTGGCCGGTGTGGGAGCCCAGTACGACTCCGAGGTGGTCTACCACCACATGAAAGCCAAGATGGAGAAGCTCGGGGTGGTCTACACCGACATGCAGACGGCCGTCCGGGAATATGAGGACCTGGTCAAACCCCGCTTCCTCAAACTTCTGCAACCCACCGAACACAAGTTCATGGCGTTGCACGGAGCCGTCTGGTCCGGAGGCTCGTTCGTCTATGTGCCGGACGGGGTGGAGGTGGACATGCCGTTGCAGTCCTACTTCCGTCTGAACGCCCCAGGCGCAGGACAGTTCGAGCACACGTTGATCATCCTTGGCAAGGGAGCCAAGCTCCACTTCATCGAAGGATGCTCCGCGCCGAAGTACAACGTGCTGAACCTCCACGCCGGATGCGTGGAACTGTACGTCGGCGAGGGCGCGACGCTGCGCTACTCCACCATCGAGAACTGGTCGAAGAACATGCTGAACCTGAACTCCAAACGGGCCCAGGTGGAAAAGAACGGCACCATCCAGTGGGTTTCCGGCACGTTCGGCTCCCACATCACCATGCTGTACCCCAGCTCGGTGCTGAAGGGTGAAGGCGCCAGGAGCGAATACGTCGGCGTCAGCTTCGCCGGCACGAACCAATTCCTGGATACCGGTTCGAAGGTGATCCACGCCGCGCCGAACACCTTCTCCACCATGTCCTCCAAGTCAATTTCCAAGGAGGGGGGAAACACGACGACGCGTACCTCCGTCACCGTGATGCCCCAGGCGAAAAACAGCAAGTCCAGCGTGATCTGCGAATCGTTGATCCTGGACAGCAAGTCCCGCTCGGACACCGTACCTGCCATGGACATCCGCAACGACAAGGCGGACATCGGACACGAGGCGCGCATCGGACGCATCAGCGAGCAGTCCATCTACTATCTGATGACCCGCGGCCTGAGTGAGGAAGAGGCCAAAGCCTTGATCGTTCGGGGCTTCGTCGAACCGGTCACCAAGGAACTGCCGCTGGAATACGCGGTGGAGATGAACCGCTTGATCGGACTGGAGCTGGAAGGCGCCATTGGATGAGGAGTGAATATGAAACTCACACAACTGAATGAACTGCAAATGCCCACGTGGCGCTGGCTTGGCATCAACGCCGCGGAACTGGATATCAATGAGCTTCCCGATGAACGATGGACAAAACCGGTCGTCTCCGACGCGCCCAAGGAAGTCATTCTCACCGAAGAACCGACCAGCGTGGAGCGTGAAGGATTACCCGTCGACATGGCACGCATCAGCCAGGTGGTGGCAAAGCACCACACCTATGCGCTGAAGGTCACCATCCCCGACCACACCACCCTGTCCAAACCACTTTTGCTGGACTTCCAGCTGGATGACGAGCATCCCCAGGTGGTGGAGTCGCTGACCATCCTGGCCGGGGAAGAGAGCCAGGGCGATGTCATCGTCCGCTACCACGCAAGCGGAAGCAAGGTTCACATCCATGGGGGCTTCACCTCCATGACCGTGAAGAAGAACGCTTCCCTCCGCCTGTTCAAGGTCCAGACGCTGGGCGGCAGGGACGCCCATCTGGACGGAACCGAAGCCACGGTGGAGGAAAACGGCAACGTGGAAGTGGTCTTCTGCGAACTGGGAACGGCAAAAACCGTCTCCGGCTGCAACTTCCTGCTCTCTGGAAGGAAGAGCGTCGGCACGATGCAGACGCTGTTTCTGGGAACCGGAACACGGCACCAGGACTTTGACGACAGGATCGAACTGCGCGGCAGAGACACCCAGGGGGCGATCATCGCCCGAGGCGCGCTGTCCGGCACGGCAAAGAAAGTGCTCCGCAGCACGTTGGATTTCATCCACGGCGCTGCGGGCTCCAAAGGGAGTGAACAGGAGACGGTGCTGACGCTGAGCGACAAGGCGGTGAACCTTTCCGCTCCATTGCTCCTCAGCGGGGAATCCAACGTGGAAGGATCCCACGCCGTCTCCAGCGGCAGTCCCAATCCACAGAAGCTGTTCTATCTGATGAGCCGTGGCTTCTCCGAACTGGACGCGAAGCGGCTGCTGGTGGAGGCGTCCTTCGCCCCCATTCTGGCTGCGCTCCCGCTTCCGGAACTGAAGGAAACGGTCTCTCAAGCCATACGGGAGGCGGTGCACCATGCAAATTGATTACAAACAGGATTTTCCCCTTCTGAACCAATTGGGGGAGGACGGACTTCCTCTTGCCTATCTTGACAACGCAGCGACAACGCAGAAGCCACAGGAAGTGATCGACGCCGTACGGAACTTCTACGAGACGTTCAACGCCAACCCGCACCGTGGCTCGTACGCCATCAGCGAACAGGCGACGGAAACATTTGAGCAGGTACGGGAGAAGTTCGCCCGGTTCATCGGAGCGAAGGACAGCAGCGAGATCGTCTTCACCTCCGGCACGACGGACGCCATCAACACGGTGGCGTTGAGTTGGGGAAACGCCAACATCCATGCCGGGGACGAGATTCTGATCTCCGTCCTGGAGCACCACAGCAACCTGCTTCCCTGGCAGCGGCTGGCCCATGAGAAAGGAGCGACGCTCGTCTACGTCGATCCCGATGAGAGCGGATGCGTCAATCCCAACGATGTGGCGGCAAAACTGACCCCCAGGACCAAGCTGCTTGCCCTGACCCAGGTCTCCAACGTGCTGGGCGGCATCAATCCGATCAAGGAGATCACCAAGATCGCCCACAAGAACGGCACGTTGGTGCTGATGGATGCGGCGCAGAGCGCGCCCCACATCCCGGTGGACGTGACCGACCTGGACGTCGACTTCCTCGCCTGTTCCGGTCACAAGATGCTGGCTCCAGCCGGCATCGGGGTGCTGTACGGCAAGAAAGCGATCCTGGACGGCATGGAGCCGCTCAGGCTGGGTGGCGGCATCGTCGAGCAGGTGACCCAGCAGACGGTGAGTTTTCTGGACACCCCGTGGAAGTTCGAGGCGGGAACGCAGAACACCGAAGGGGTGGTCGGTCTGGGAGCCGCCATCGACTACCTTGAGAAACTGGGAATGGATACCATCCAGCAGAGGGAGAAACAGCTTACCGCGTACGCGTTGGGCAAGCTGGAAACGATCCCCCACCTCCATCTGTACCACGCCAAAGAGGCGACCGGCATCATTTCGTTCAACGTGGAGGATGTCCATCCCCACGACACGGCGGAGGTGCTTGCCGCCCATGGGGTGGCGGTCCGCGCCGGCCACCATTGCGCCCAGCCGTTGATGGCCTACCTTGGCGTGCAGGCCACCTGTCGGATGAGCCTGTATTTCTACAATACGGAACAGGACATCAACCGCCTGGTCGAAGCCCTGAAGACGGTGCGAGGAGTGCTTGGCTATGAATCTTAACGAAGTCTATTCGGAAGTGATCAGGGAGCACAATCTCTCCCACCACAACAAACATCCGCTGGAACAGCCCACGGTGGAGGTCCCCGGCAGGAACCCCAGTTGCGGGGATGACATCCAGCTGTTCGTGAAGATGAAGGATGGCGTAATCGACGACGCATCGTACACCGGTTCGGGATGCGCCATCTCCCAGGCCTCCGTCTCCATCATGATCGACCTGGTGCGGGGAAAGACCATCAAAGAGGCGAAAGAGCTGTGCGACCTGTTCCTCAAGATGATACGCACCGGAGACCTTAGCACGGAAGAACAGAAGAAGATGGATGATGCCATGGCGCTGTCCAACGTATCCACCATGCCGGCCCGGGTCAAATGCGCCACCATGCCGTGGCACACGCTGCAGGCTGCGTTGGATGCGGTGGAAAAGCCTTCCTGACAACAGGAAAAGAATATCACCTGTATCCTTATCTTTTCCACCCAAAATGTAACAGAGTGGTATATGAATTGATTTCTTCGTGAAAAACTCAGAAAACCATCCATCATGTGTGGTATTTTTTTTCGTTTCGATGTATGTTTTTTTTTATTTGAGTGATAAGGGAAACAATGTCCTTATGCTCCAGGAGGAATGATTTAGTATGAAAAAAAGTCAGAAACACATACTGACGGTTCTTTGCATCGCCAGCCTGTTCGCAGTTGTCCTGACCGGATGCTCCAAGAAGGAGGCCGCAACCACTACCTCTGCTGCGCAGAGCACTACTACCACGACACAACAGGCGCCGGCAAAAGCCACGGCCGAAGTGAAGGTCACTGACCTGGCCGATGGTTTGTACTATGCAGCGGGAGACGAGTTCGAGTCTTCCGGTTGGAAATCCGTCGTATTCCTGACCGTCAAAGGTGGAAAGATCACCGATGCCGATTGGAACGCGGTGAACGTCAACGGCGGAGCCGATAAGAAAACGTATGATAAAGCCGGCAAATACCGGATGGTCGCCTATGGCAAAGCCCAGGCGGAGTGGTACCAGCAGGCTGAGAAAGTCGAGCAGTATTTGATCTCCACCCAGGATCCGACCAAGATCACCTACACCGATGGCGAGCATACCGATGCCATCAGCGGCGCGACGATTTCCGTCAATGATTTCTTCACGCTGGCCCAGAAAGCGCTGGCCAATGGTCCGGTCACTCCGGGCACCTGGCAGGACGGCACCTACTTTGCCATCTCTGACAGCTACGGTTCCAGCGGCTGGAAAGAGTATGTGTCCCTGAACGTCCTTCATGGCGTGATCGTGGGAGCCAACTGGAGCGCCATCAACCGTACCGGCGATGACAAGAAGCCGTACGACAAGGCGGGAAAGTATGGCATGATGGCCAAGAGCAAGGCCAAGGCGGAGTGGTACCAGCAGGCTGAGAAAGTCGAGCAGTATCTGATCTCCACCCAGGATCCGACCAAGATCACCTACACCGATGGTGCCCATACCGATGCCATCAGCGGCGCTACGATCACCGTCAGCGAATTCTTCGAGCTGGCCCAGGAAGCGCTTGCCGCAGGCCCGATCGCCATTGGCCCGTACACCGACGGCGGCTACTACGCCCAGGCGGATGACTTTGGTTCCAGCGGCTGGAAGAGCTTCGTTTCCTTGCTGGTCAGAAACGGCAACATCGTCAACGTCTACTGGTCCGGTTGGAACAAAGACGGTTCGATCACCGAAGACAAGCAGACCTATGCCGCCGCAGGCAAGTACAACATGAAGGCTGCCGGCGCCATCGCCGAATGGGATGTCCAGGCACAGGCCGCCGAGCAGTACCTGCTGAAGACCCAAGACCTCTCCACCATCGTGCTGAAGGACAACGGCCACAGCGATTCGATCTCCGGAGCAACCATCTCCGTCAGCGACTTCGTCAAGCTGGCCCAGGCTGCCTTGGACGCCGGTGTCATTAAGTACACCAAATAACGAGTACTCGTAGTCACAACAGAGCCGCCCTCATCGGGCGGCTTTCTTTTGGAAACATCTCAAGATTTCTCATTACATCGTTTTTATTGTATCCGCCTACGATCTCCTGTTCTTTTCTCCTTCGTTCACATCTCCGCACAAGGAATCTTTGGTACTTCTCTCGTTATCCTGAATACAATGGTGACAATCATCAAAAACGAATTCCTGTCTCGTATTCACTTCCCTCGGTTTGATACTGACATCGCTGAGTCGAAGACCATCAAGATGACGAAAGAAAATGCCATACGCAGGCACATCACCAAAAGCATTGCTTTCTGGATAATCATGAATGTTCTCATAGAGAGGATACCGTATATCAAGAATTTCACGATTCTGCCGATATGTAGCATGAAATGATGAGATACAAACATCCTTTACCATTTGTGTATGCTGATGAGTGGAATAACCGGTTATGATGCAAGGTATCTCCATATTTACTGCAGAGATGTTTTCCAAACAGATATGTTCAACACTCCCTCCATCTTTTTTCAGGAGTGCGTCTTTTGCATTGGCAAAATCATATTTGTTTCGTTTGTTTATACAAATAAACAAGGGACAAACAACATTATTCATTTGAATGTTCTTGCAATGCACGTTGCTTATTACAGCACCATCTGCAGATTCGATGGAAATTCCGCTGACACTTCCGGGATACAAATCAGGCATAAAGAAAGAGCAGTCCTTTACCGTTATATCATCAATATCGTAATAGGTTTCAGTTCCAATTTTGAATGCATTCATTACCGTGCAAACCTTGCAATCCTCAAATGTAATGTGTCGCGTTCCACTCATTTTCAAAGGAGTATGGTCCGTCACGGCCAGCCCATCATGTCCCTGAAACAAAGGGGACTTCACACAAAGTCCGTCATCTGCGGTTGAGATGAAAACATGGGAGACGGTAACATCGGTACTCCCCATCACATCAATCCCATCAGTGTTGGCTACATGACGATTGTTATCAACAACGACGTCTCTCACGGTAACAAACATGGAACAATCAATAGAGACAGTCCAATCGAACGAATCTTTCATAAGAATATTCTCAACTCGGATGTTCCGGGAATCACGAAGCCATACGGTATATAAAGGTCGTTTGATATCTGGAGCGCCTGTATTCCACCTATCATCCGCATATCGGATCCGCTCCCTGTATGCAAAACGGATTGTGTCTTCCGGATACCCCAACGGCTCCAAAAGTCTCGGGGGAAGTTTGGTATATGCCAACGGTTCTCGTAATGGTTTCTTTCTGGGAAGATTTACAAAATACTCACCACTTCCATCAATAGTCCCACCCCCGGTTATCAAAACATTCTCCGCCTTGATGATCGAAATCATTGCTGTTGAAAACTGGCTAAGATCCCTTGATGCTTTTAACGTTGCATCTTTTGAGATGAATAAGGTGGTACCTGAAGAGATTTCCACACTCCCTACAAGATACGTCCCCCCCGTCACAAGGATAATCCCATTGGTCTCCTTCGCAGAGCGTGCTGCGTCTTGAAATGCTTGCGTAGAGAGTTCCTTCGTATTCGGTCGTGCACCAAATCGTCGGATATCGTACACATTCTTCGCTGGAAGCGGCATGGCATGAACATATGCATCATAGGGAATATCATCGAGATAATCTCCTTGATAGATGACACCATGCTCAGGATATGTAGGGACATCCCGGGAAGCCATTTTCATACTCCTATCTGATTATCTGGGTCGCATCTGTAAAAGTTTGATACTTCAAGAATTGCTTTCCCTTCATGGATATCCACGAGGAAGCATATGCAGGCTCGAGGGATTGGAGTGAATCTCGGAACTGTTGAAATCCCCCATATTCCTTTTCATCCCCTGCAACTACAACAAACGGAACCGTTTCAGCGATGTACCGGATTTCACAATGAAAGAGTCTATCATTATAAGGCGTTCTCGCTATGGGGCACCAAAAAGCAAAATATCCCGTGTTTTTCCTACAATAAATCCATGGCCCATCGGAAAGAACTTCATCAAACCTTTCACTTGGCAAGTAAGCATGGACAAAATGAACAGGATAATTCTGGGGGATATGATAGATTCCAGCCAAGAGGGCCCCTTCTTGTTTCAATGCAGGGAAAACACCGTTACCATGCCAATACCCAGGCCGTAAACTTGAATCCTCACAGGTTGTTCCAGGATGATTCATAAAGAAAACAGCATCCGAGGAGAGTGCAACATACCACAAATGTTGTTGGTATCCATAACAACCACTTTGAAAACTCTTCTGAGCCCTATTACCGCAATATGTTTAGACTCATTGTCCCCTACATCGGCATCGATGAAAAGAATTGAAATTCAATGTTTTACCCAACTACCCGAATTTGAAGGAACCAAATACACCTTTTCGAAAAAGCTAAGGTTTTTCTCAAATCTCCTATGGTTGATTTTGCCTATATCAGACCGAGGAATCATCCCTTTCCTTGCCACACCCCCCTCTCCTCGCTATGATACTCCCAGAGGAGTGAAGATGCGTAGCACAGACGGCAAGCTCGGGCTTTTTGACAGTGTGCACCTGTTGGTCGGCGCCATGATCGGATCGGCGATCTTTTCCCTTTCCGGCATCACCATCCTGCAGGCCGGCCCCGCCTCAATCCTTTCCTGGATCCTTGGTGGCGTCATTCTGCTTGCCTACGGCCTGCAGACAGCGGAGTTGGCCTCACGATATCCCCAAAGCGGAGGCGTTTTTGCGTTTCCCGCCATTGTCCTTGGAAAAACCCGGGAGCAAGGCAGAGTCTGGGGATGGGTAAGCGCCTGGGCGTACCTGTTCGGATGCGTGGCCGGCGCAGCGTTCTCCGCCATTTACATCGGCATCTACCTCGGCGTGGCGTTCCCCCGCCTTGCCTCGCTACAGGTTCCCATCGCCATCATCTCCGTACTGCTCTGTGGCTACCTCAATATCGTCCGGTTCAAGATCACCAGCAGGGCGACGACGATCCTCACCGTATTCCTGGTGCTCGCCCTTTTGGTATTCTCCCTTTCCGTCTTTGTCAGCGGGAAATGGGACTCCACCCTTTTTGTTCCATTCTTCACCCAAGGAAGCGGAGGAGCAACGGGATTTCTTGACGCGTTGCCGCTTGCCATGGTGGCCTATGGAGCCATCGTCTCCCTCTCCTTCCTGGTCGGGGAAGTCCACAACCCCGTACGGAACATCCCCCGGGCCATGACCATTGCCATGGTCATCGTCCTTGTCTTCTACCTGTCCGTCCTGGTCGCCACGTTGGGTGTCGTCTCGTCTTCCTACCTTGCCGACCATCCCGATCTCCAGTACACCCCGCTGTACGCGGCAGCGGCGCTGCTGCCCAGCCTGACCTTCCTGCCTCCGTTGATCTCCATCGCCGCCGTCCTGGCCTTGGTCACCACGATGATCGTCACCATGGCGCTGGCGTCCCATACGGTGTGCACCTGTTCGGAAAACGGGGTGCTCCCCGCAGTTCTCGGACGAACCACAACGAACGGGGTCCCTGTCGCCGCCACCATCATCATCACGGTGATCACCGCGATCTTCGCTGCCTTCCCCCAGTTGACGGACATTCTCATCAACTTCGGTGCGCTATGCAACGTCATCGTCGTCGCCATCGTCTGCATCACCGTCATGGCGTCGAGGAACCACCAACCTACCCTCTTGACGGATACGTTCCGTGCCCCAGGGGGTACCGCGCTTCCCATCATCACCCTTCTGGTTCTGGTCGCTTCCTACATTCCCAGCATTCTGCAGGGAGGATGGAAACTCTGGGCCGTCACCGCCCTGTACTATGTGCTCGGAATGCTCCTGTACGGGAAAGCGGAGGCCTCTGTCATGAAAATCGCCTATGGCGTGTTCGACGGGGTGCACCAGGGACACCAAGCGGTGCTCAAAGCACATCCCGATGTCGTCTACGTCCTGCCACCGGTAGGCAAGCCGGTGTTGACCACCAATGAAGAGAAACAAGAACTTCTTGCCACCTACGCCCCTTCACACTGCGACATCCGCTTCGTTTCCACGATTCCCTCGGGGGAACAGGACACCCCGATCTCCGTTTCTCCCGTCTTGTACGACGGACAGCCCATTACTTCAGAGCGCATCAAAGACGCCCTGAAAGACGGCAGAATGGAGGATGCCCTGGCAATGCTCGGACATCCCTACACGATGCATGGCGTGGTCGTCTACGGCAAACAGCTGGGACGAACGGTGGGCATGCCCACCGTCAACCTGCAGTGCGCCCCGGAGAAGCTGGTCCCCTGCCATGGCGTCTATGGATCGGTCACCATCGTTGATGGCAAGCGATACCTCGGCGTGACCAGCATCGGGCTGCGCCCCACGGTGGACGACCGCCCGGACGTCACCATCGAGACCTTCCTGATCCACTTCAACCAGGAACTGTACGGACAGCACATCGCCCTTGAAGTGGTCACCTACCTCAGACCGATCACCAAATTCCCCGACCTCGCCGCCGTACGCCGCCAGGTGGATGATGATGTGCGCCTGTTCGTCCAGTACAACATCGAAAAGCATCTGATCTGACCAGCCACCGTGATTCTCAAGACCGTAGAAAGAATATGCATATCAAAGGCTATACGACAGGAATATGCAGTTTTAAGGGAATATGTGTTTCTGGAGAGAAAAGAAAACGCCCCGAATCCCTATCGGACCCGGGGCGGAATGACACGTAACGATACCACGCTCAGATGGCTGTGGCCCCACCATCAATGACCAGTTCCGAACCACTCATGAACGAAGATTCGTCACTGGCAAGGAACACCACGCCGTTGGCGATCTCCGTGGCGCTCGCGGCACGCTTCATCGGGATGATCGCGCTGGCGATCTTGATGAATTCGTCCTGGCCCTCGGTCATTTCCGTCATGGTCAGCCCGGGATGCAGACTGTTGACCCGTACGTTGTATTCCCCAAGTTCCGAGGCCAGCGCCTTGGTGAACAGGCGTACCGCGCCCTTGGAAGCGCTGTAGGCGGTCAACAACGGAGACCCGACGATTCCACCGATGGAGGACGTGTTGATGATCGAACCACACTTTTGCTTGACCATGTACGGCACGACCAGCTTGCACGACTCAAAGTAACTTCTCATGTTGAGGTTCTGGATCTTGTCGTACTCATCCATCGTCAATTCCAAAAACGGCTTGAACACCGAAACTCCCGCATTGTTGAACAGGACGTCGATCCTTCCATACTTCTTGATCGTCGCGTCGACGATGTGCTGCAGATCGGCACTCTTCGTCACATCCGTCTGGATGAATTCCACTTCATATCCGCTGTTTTTCAGTTGGGTCTCAAACTCCTTGCCTTTTTCCGCCCTCCGGGCTCCAAAGACGATCCGTCCTCCTTCCTCGGCGAGCCGAGCTACCGCGGCCCGACCGATTCCGGACGTCGCCCCCAACACCAGACATACTTTTCCTTGTACTCTCTTTCCCATATTTTTTACCTTATCATCTTCATTTCACGTGCATCAAAGAGTGAGAGGATGCATCACCTATTGTACCTAAGATCGTCATTTGGGCAGAAAACGTCCAGTGAAATGGAGTTGTTCCCTTCTGGATATCGTGGGTGGCTTGCGCGGAGAGGCAAATGATCGAAAACCGAAACGACGGGAAACACCGCAAGGCAAAACGCGTACGGGAAGGAAACTCTGGCCGATGTTCTTGCCCATATGGCGTCATCAATCTGGCTCGCCACTTCCCAAGGGGAAAGGCCAATCGATGCATGCAATGGTTTCTCTCAGGGGAAGACACGCTTGGCGCGATGTGTTGACGGGAGCAAGCCAATACAACAAGGCATCTTTCAGCGATGGAACAAAGCGCCATGGACGCAACGGCTCTGAACCACGTTTTTGCTGCACCATCAATGATCGGGATAGCTTGTTCATACGCTGATGAACAAGAAAATGACAGACCCGATCACCCCAAAGAATGCATCTTCCCAATGGCATACCAAGAGAGACCTTTTTCCTTCAGGTCTTCCGATACTCCCTTGTTCCGTGAGAAAAAGACCCAAGAGGGGGACATGAAGACTTCATGGCTCTTCATGCCCCCCGTTGATCACACATCCAACTCCGACACGATCTTCGGATAGACCCGCTCTGGTTCATCGGCATCATGCAGCGGCGTCCATACCTGGGCGAAGAAACGGATCGACCTTGGCGCGGGCGGCGTAGTTCCAGCTCTCCCGCTCACACTGCGGGCACCAATGCCCACCTTCCAGAACCAGACGGGGACTCGCCTCGAATTCATGCCCGAACGCGCAGCGGAACTTCAGCTTTCCCTGCCAGTCCCCCTGCCGCATTGTTTCCGACAGGCATTCCCCACCCCGGAACCGCGCCGACCCCTCGATGTCGGAAAGCGACAGGCTCTCCTCCGGTTTCGTCTCGTCGTATCCATGATCCAGACGGATGACATGATCCCAGTCGGTGAAGTGCTTCATGTCATTCACGTCATCAGGGAGTTCTTCCCAGTGCTTCCGGCTTCCCCAGTAGGCGTCGATCTGCGGCTCCAGGTTCTCTTCGATGAAACGCACCGTCCCATGTTCCGTCCGAGCCAGCTGCAGGAACTGTTTCTTGATGGCGTTCCCCATCATCCGCTGTCCTCCCGGGAGTTTGCACAAGAAGCGGGAAATTCCTCTGAAGGCCCCAAGGTTCTTCAGATAGATGTCATAGAAGTACTGCATCGAATCGTGGCGGAAGTGCAGATACCCTTCCAGTTTGTCCGAATCCAGATAATACTGCCCATGGAAGTTCCGCGTTGCGTACCATTTGGGGTTGATCACATACTTCATGTCGGTGAACCCCATTGCGCCATACATGATGCGATCCATCGAATAGGTATCGACACGGCACCCTTCTCCCCCACCGATGTTGTAGATATGGCCCCAAAACGACTCAGGGAGCTTGCCGGTGACATCATACAGCGCAAGATTCCTCAACAGAGTGCCGGAATCCCGGTCAGAGACATACTCCAGCACGTTGTCCAGACAGTTGTGGAACATGATGGCATCCTGGATCCTGCTCATCGCCGGCCCCATGATGCCGGTCTGCCTGAGGCTGACCCAGTATTTCAGTCCGGATTCGATCAACAGACGCTCAGCGGCCACCTTGGAGACGGCATAGTAGTCGAACATGCTCGGCTTGATAGGGTCTCCTACCCGCCCCCAATGGATGGGAGGCATCCGGTCCCCCGTCTCGGCGATCGTCCCGATGGCGGCCAGCTTCACCGAGTCGGTCCTTCCCTGTTCCTGGATGGCGCCGATCAAATTCCGCATCGAACCGTAGTTGATCTTCATCGCCTGCTGGGGATGGTAATCCGCCGCAGGAGAGACGAAAGCGGCCACATGAAGGATCAAATCGGCTTCCTTCACGCAGGCATACACGTCCTGGTAGTTGGTCAGGTCTCCCCAATGGATGATCAAGTTCGGATTTCCGGCAAACCGCTCCAGCTTCTTCCGGTTCTGCTCGGAATCACGCACCAGAATCACGACGTCCTGGTAGGCGCCGTCCTTCAAAAGCTCCTGCAACCCTACCATTCCCATTCCACCGGTAGCACCGGTCAAAAACACTCGTTGTTTCTTCATGTTCATTCTCCTCTCATCCCTACCGTCTCGACCCGTTTCTCCATCACATCAACACAAAGCTTGATGGATTCCCCGATGGCTTTCTCCATATCGTCCGGCAACACCCAAAGCGGCTCGCACCCAAGGGACTTGTCGATGAACAACTCGGCGCATTGGATGTCAGCCAACTTCGCGAGGTTCAGTCCGCCATCAATATGATGGGCCTGCTGTTGCTTTCTCAACCGCTTCCCCGCCAACGTGAACATCCAGTCCGGTATGGTGATGATTTTCCGTCCTGGAACGCCAAGGTAGCGTTGGATGATGGCAAGAAGCTCCTTCCACCGCATGTTGTACCACCCGATGGGATAGCAGTTGCCACCCCGGTTCCGTTCCACCGCTCCGGCGACAGCCTGGGCGACCTGCGTGACGGTGACCATAGTCGTTCCACCACGGGGATAGAACGTGGCGAGCTTCATCGAACGGATATACTGCACCAAAAACACCCACACCGGCTTTCTTCCCGGTTGCGTGCCAAAGATGTACGGGAGTTCCAGAACCGCCACATCAAACTGGTCATCGGCAAACGAGAGGCACACATCCTCCTGCTCCCTGCGGCTTTTGATGTACGGATGCCAGGAGGAAAGCCGTTTCTCCGGCCAGAGTTTGTCAAAATAGGCGAAGTAGGATCCCAGGACGACGACATGCTTCACTCCCTGCTTCTTCGCAAGAGGAAGCAAACGCTTCAGGGGATCGATGTTGTATTTCCGGTACAGGTCGGCGATCGGGGCGGGACCCTCGACCCGTTCATCCACACCGGCGGCAAAGATGAAGCCATCACAACCGGACAAACATCTGGCGAGCTCGTCATCGCTCATCTCAAGGTAGTTTGCGAATGTCAGGTGCAACCCATTGGGCAACACGGCGCCTTGCGGCAACGGGGGCAACGCCACCGATGAGACCTGATGGCCCCGGGCGATGAGCTCTGCCGCCGCCGCGCTTCCGAGGAGTCCTGTTCCGCCGATCATGAACACGTTCATAGGCACACTCCCTGTTGCATCGAAGACACCCAGCGCACACACTGCCAGACGCCCCTATCATACGGACACTGTGTCGGTTATACAACCACCTGATGGGCTTCAGCCTTAACCTCATGGGGAAGACACCCGTCCTCAGGACTTGAACGATTGCAGAACAAACCTTTCCTGGCATACCATCTGAAGAAGGAAGGCTGCCCTTTCTGCACGGGATGAGGAGAACCATCATGCGGGTACATTTCATCATACACGAACCCTTTGAAGCCCCGGGAACGTACCAGACCTGGGCAAGGTCGCGGGGATATGCCATCACCCATTCAAGGATGTATGCCTATGAGCAATTACCCGAGGATATCGACGCCATCGACATGCTGGTCATCATGGGAGGACCGCAAAGCCCGGCGACCACCAAAGAGGAATGCCCCTCCTTCGATGCCGCCGCGGAGTGCGCATGCATCTCCCGCTTCATCGAAGCGAAGAAGCTGGTCATCGGGGTGTGCCTGGGCGCCCAGTTGGTCGGAGAGACACTGGGGGGACGGTTTGCGCACAGTCCCTGAGAAAGAAATCGGGAAATTCCCGATCTTCCTGACGGAAGCGGGAAAGAACGATCCGCTGTTCTCTCTGTTTGGCGATTCGTTGGATGTGGGACATTGGCACAGCGACATGCCAGGCCTGACTGATGCGGCAATCGTCATCGCCAAAAGCGGAGGATGCCCCCGGCAGATCATCCGCTACCAGGACTTCGTCTATGGTTTCCAGTGCCACATGGAGTTCACCACCGAGGTTGTCCGTGGATTGGTCCAGGCATCCCGAGATGAGCTCTCGGCATCCGCTTCCCTTCGCTTCGTCCAGCCGGTCGAAACGCTTCTCACCCAGGACTACCAGGAGATGAACCAAAAGCTGTACCATTTCCTCGATGCGTTGACCACAGAATACCAGAGACGCACCACGTGAGGGATATTGGGGAGGAGAAATTCCATGGAAGTAAAGGTACAACGCATCTACGAAGCCACAGAAACCCAAGGATACCGCATTCTGGTGGACCGTCTCTGGCCCCGGGGAATCTCCAAGGAGAAAGCGCGCCTGGATGCATGGGAGAAGGAGATCGCCCCCAGCGACAGCCTGCGTCAGTGGTTCTCCCATGACGTGGAACGGTACGATGAGTTCCGACGCCGCTACCAGGCGGAACTGGACGCCAATCCCAAGGTGAATGCGTTCCTGACCCTCGTCAGGAACGCCCTTTCTTCCCATGATGTCATTTTGCTGTTCGCCGCAAAAGATCCACTCCATAACAACGCGGCGGTCCTTCGGGAATATCTTGCGTCTCATCTGCAACCCATACCCGCCAACCTACAATGAAGCACGAAAAGAACGGGAAAACGGCCTGATCACCAGCAGTACACCTCAGAATTCCAGGAAAGACGGACTCCATTCCAGATAACCCCTTATTGACAGAGAAAGAGGTTGTCCTTAGAATACGCTCCAAAAGCAAAGGCGCTCTGGAGTGAGTGCCTTTGCTTTTTTTATTAAAACCGATTCTGCACTGTGTTGCTAAAAATGAGATTGCCGAGTACTTCAGATTGACGTAGAATCAAAGAGCAATTGCAAATCGGATGGGCAAGCGGTGCGATGTGGTAGTCCCCCGGCTGCCCATCCCTTTTCCAATGCGGACTACCACCAATGCAAGAAAACATACGCTCGAAATCACGAAAGGAAACACCTTGGACGGGAAAGCCTGACGCCACGCCATTACAGGCTTTCATCGATACATGCAACCAGAACAACTACTTCCGCCGCCATCCGGACAATGCGGAAACGGGAGAGTCCCAGTTCATCAACAGTTACCAACTGACCTCCTGCCGGTGGTGCGGGAGCGGGCACATCAAGGCATACGGTCACACATCCCTGGGAATACGCCGCTGGAAATGCAATGATTGCGGCAGGACGTTCACCCCGATCACGGGCACCATCTTCGACTCAAGGAAAATACCGTTGAGCGAATGGCTGGACTTCATGTTGTCGGTCTTCGGCTATGGCAGCTTCAGGCTTGTCTCGAAGTCGAACAGAAATGCCTACAACACCACGAGATACTGGATGGACAAGATGTTTCTGGTATTGCGCAGGTGCCAGCAAGGGGTTGTGCTTTCCGGGAAAATCGAGCTTGACGAGACGTATTACAAGGTAAGGCAACCCGACATCGAGAGGCGTCCTGACGGGAAGGAATACAGGGGGTTGTCGCGAAACCAGATATGCATCTCAATAGCCTGCGACAGCAGGCACGTGGTCTGTTTTGAGGAGGGCACGGGAAAGCCAAAGAAACAGAAGGTATATGATCTTTTTCGTGAACATATACAACCAGGGTGCCGGCTTGTCCACGATATGGAGAGGGCGCACTCGCTTCTTGTCGAGAAACTGCATCTGGAGAGCACAACTTACAACTCGAAGGTAATAAAGCTGTTGCCAGACAAGGAGAATCCCCTGAACGACGTGAACCAGTACTGCAGGCTTCTCCAATTGTTCCTTGGCTCCCATTCAGGGTTCATCCGTGATGGCATCCAGGACTATCTTAACCTGTTCTGTTTCATCTCGAATCCGCCGGAGGACAAGTTCGAGAAGGTCGAGAAATTCATGCGCTGGGCAATGCTATTCCCAGATTTGTGCCGTTATAGGGGGTAAATATCAATTTGAAAGCCTTGTTCGCTGTTTCGTAGCAACACAGTGCAGATACAGTTTTTATTTTTATATTCATACACCCATTATCAGAAATCCACAACAAACATTTGATGTTTCTGAGCAGAGAATTTTCTGAAACGCCTGCATGTTCGCAAAAGGACGCATTTGCGCATCCTTCCAAGTCAATCCGCATCCCCCCTCCATCTGTCTTCTTGATATGGGGAGCCTCCCATCCACTACGGTTTCCTTACCGGGGTTTATGGTTTCCGCTTACCCTTCATGGGACCCCCTTCCCTCCTCCTTTTTACACGGACTGTTTCTTGTACGGTTCACCTACGAGCACGGACATAAAAAAAACCTCTCGATAAGAGGCTTACTTTTAGGTGATAGATAGAATAGGTAATTCACAATGGGATCACTCCCACTCAATCGTCCCTGGTGGCTTGGAAGTGATGTCGTACAGCACGCGGTTTACTCCCGGCACTTCGTTGCAGATGCGCGAAGCGCACTTCTGCAGCACTTCCGGTGGGAAGCGGTACCAGTCCGCCGTCATGGCGTCCTCGCTGGTCACCGCGCGGAGGGTGCACACCTCTTCGTAGGTCCGGTGGTCCCCCTGCACGCCGACACTCTTGACGGGAAGCAGGTCGGCGAGCGCCTGCCAGATCTTGTCATACAACCCCGCCTTGCGGATCTCTTCGATGAAGATGGCGTCCACATCCCGCAGCGTATCCAGCCGGGTCTTGGTCACTTCCCCGACGCACCGCACGCCCAAGCCTGGACCAGGGAACGGATGGCGGCTGACCACCTCTTCCGGAAGCCCCAGCTCACGGCCGACCTGGCGCACCTCATCCTTGAACAGCTCTTTCAGCGGCTCAAGCAGTTGCCACTTCAGGTCTTTGGGAAGACCGCCCACGTTGTGGTGGCTCTTGATGGTCGAACTGGGGCCGCCGCTGGGGGAACGCGATTCGATGACATCCGGGTACAGCGTCCCTTGGGCGAGGAACGAGATGTCCCCGCAGGAATGTGCCTGCTGGTAGAACGTATCGACGAACAGTTTGCCGATGATGTGCCGTTTGGTCTCCGGATCGGTCACGCCTTTCAGCGCCTGGAGGAACGCGTCCTCCGCGTCGGCGTACTGGAGCCGGATGTTGAACTTTTCCCGGAACAGGGAGAGCACCGCCTGTGCCTCTCCCTTGCGCAGCAGTCCGTTGTTGACGAACACACAGACCAGCTGGTCTCCGATGGCCTCATGGATCAAGACGGCGGCGACGGAGGAATCCACCCCGCCGGACAGCCCGCAGAGCACCTGCTTGTCCCCCACCGTCTCACGGATCTTCTGGATGGAATCCTGGATGAAGTTGCCCATGTTCCAATCCGCCTTGGCGTTGCAGATACCAAAGACAAAGTTGGAAAGGATTGTCTTCCCTTCCTTGGTGTGGACCACCTCAGGATGGAACTGTACTCCATAGAATCGTTTTGCGTCATTCTCCACCGCCGTATACGGGCAGTTCGGCGTGGTGGCCGTCACCCGGAAGCCCTCGGCCATCTTGTCCACCGAGTCCCCATGGCTCATCCAGATCTGTGAGTTCTGATGGACCGAAGCGAGCAGCTTGCTGGTCGGGTCGGTCAAGGAAATGTCGGCGAAGCCGTATTCCTTCTTCTTTGCCGAACTGACGTGGCCACCCAGCTGGTAGGTCATCACCTGCAGTCCATAGCAGATGCCAAGAATGGGCAGGCCCAACCGGTAGATCTCAGGATCGGGATACGGGGAATCCGCTTCTCCGACGGACGAAGGGCCACCGGAGAACACCAAACCGACCGGTGCCATCTCGGCGATGGCCTTGGCCATCGTGGTGTACGGGACGATCAGGCTATAGACGCCCAGATCCCGGATCCTGCGTGCGATGAGCTGGCTGTACTGCGCTCCGAAATCCAATACAAGCACGGTGTCATGAAGATGCTGTTGCATAGACCTATCCTATCAGAAACAGGCGGAGAAATGGAACTACCATGCGAGTTCTTCCACCGGGGGATACGCCTTTTTCACCGCGGCCGCCACGGCCGCTCCCAGAATGAGGCCGACGACCACCTGCCCGAGGTTTCCCGGAACCTCGGCAAGCGCCACGGAGAAACCGGAGACCAACAGCCCGGAAAGGACAAAGTATCCACCCACCACGGAAAGCAACGCGCCACCGGCGGCCAGGATTCTCTGCAACCATCCTACCGGCTTTTTCCGTACCGCCAACGCGACAAGAAGCCCTTCCAAGCCGTGACAGACGAACGAGATGGGCGCCCATTGGGCGTAGCCGGAAAACAGGTCGGCCATCGCCGCTCCGATACCTCCGGCCAGAAGCGCCGTCCACGGACCGAACGTGAACGCGATGAAACAAACCGCCACATCACAAAGATTCAAATATCCTTTCGCCGTCGGAAACCGGACGATCATGGTGAAGACCACCACCACGGCGGAAAGTACCGCCACCAACGCAATCCGCAACGCGCCTCGTTTTTGTTCCATGCCACAATCCTGACAATCCTTCGTAATTTTGTCAAGAATTATGGGGAAGATTGAACACCAACCGGTCTCTCTCCCTGGCAACCGTATCTCCCTTGTGCCATTCATACCGTACCAATGTCGCCGTATCCGCATCAGGGTCGACCGTCATCGTATACCAAGTAGGCGGACTCTCCCACCCGTCATCCAGTCCGTTCAACGACGCCAGCGTGATCTCATGGCAGGAATCACTGAAGGCGAACGGCCCTTCCTGGTGATGCCGGTGCCCGGCGATCCACATGCCCACCTTGTTGTCCAGCATCAGGTCGATCAACACATCCCGTTGCTCGGAGTCACTCAACGCCAGGGAATAGTAGGTGAACGCGTTTGCCGAAAGCGGATAGTGCGTCAGGAAGAACTTCGGGTTGGGATCGGCCTTCACCGCACGGATCAGCTTCTCCAATTGCGCCTTGGAGACACTCCGGTCGGATGTGTCCAGGATGTAGAACGAATACCCCCCATAGGAGAAGGCTTGATACATCGACCCGAATGTCTGGAAGAACTTCCCCCTCCCACCCCTTCGGTTGTCATGGTTGCCGATGGCCGCGGCGGAGTAAACAATTGAAGAACTGTCAGAAGAAGAATCCGGTGGCTTTGTTCTGACAGCATCTAACAAATCCTTGACTCCC